>CAZUJO010000064.1:0-12467 GCA_964619995.1 uncultured Leptospiraceae bacterium | reverse complement strand
AGTGGCTGGCTCGGGAGCTTCTGAAGGGTTGAGCTTATGGAATACAGACTACGACTGACTGAAAAACAACATGCCAGTTTGCAGACGCACCTTTGCCCAGAGGATGGTCTTGAGAATGTGGCCTTCGCATTTTGCGGTCGCCACATATCAGATGACCTGACCATCCTGACCGTTTCCCGCTTGATGATCGTCCAATGTGGACATAGGAGAGATAAGAGTGCCTGCTACTCGACCAATGATTTACTAGATCGATTGGAAAACGCAGAGAGGCATCTTAGCATTCTCAAGATTCACGGCCATCCCAACGGTTGTCCTGATTGTTCAGCGAGCGATGCCGAATCTGACCGCGATCTGTTTTCATCGCTCTACACTCGCATAGAAGCAGTACCCATTCACGCCAGCGCGATCATGCTCCCTGATGGCAGCATAGTTTGTCGAGCCATCCATCCCGACGGCTCTTTCACATCGTTCACTGGTGTTTCAATCGCGGGCCACGAAATCAGGATTATGGAGATGTCTGCGACCAAGCCATCGACCACTGGATTCATGGAACGAAACAAGCAGGCATTCGGTTCGAAGACAACCAGCTTGCTCATGAACTTGCGCATTGGTGTCGTTGGCTGCTCCGGCACAGGTAGTATCGTAGTCGAACAATTGGCAAGGTTGGGAGTCGGCCATTTCGTCTTAGTCGATCCAGACGTGGTCGAAACAAAGAACCTCAATCGGATACTGAATTCCACAAAAGCAGATGCGGAGGCTAAGACACCAAAAGTTACCGTGATGCGACGGGCGATCCTCGCTTTCAATCCCCATGCAGATATTCAAACTACGACCTTCGATACCTTTCATTCGGATGTCATAGCTATGCTGGCAAAATGTGATGTTCTTTTCGGTTGCGTTGACACGGTTGATGGCCGACATGTGCTAAACCTCATTGCGACGCACTACCTGATTCCATTCTTCGACGTGGGGATTCGTTTGGATGCGGACGGTAAAGGAGGCATTTCCCATATCACGGGCAGCGTTCACTACATCCAACCCGACGGATCTAGCTTGCTGAGTCGTCAGGCATACACCGCTGATCAGTTGGGTGCGGCCTCGATGGCGCGGAAAGATCCTGCACAATATCGTCAGTTACGGCAAGAGAAGTATATTAAGGGCGTGGATGAGGAGCGACCCGCGGTGGTGAGTGTGAACATGCTCTATGCGAGCATTGCGGTGAATGATTTCCTTGCGCGTCTGCATCCGTATCGAGACGTAGAAAACGCTGACTGCGCGCGAACGATGTTCAGCCTCTCTCAGATGAGATTCATCTTCGAAGCGGATGGCGACCCGTGTCCGTTTTTCAAGCGCTATGTTGGACTGGGTGATCAAAAGATTCCCCTCGGTCTGGTGGAATTGTATGAACATACTGCGACGGCTCCATAGTTCCATCAGCCGAATTACAAGCGCGCTGGATCCGATCCGCTTCGGCCTGCAATACGTTGATGATGTGCCTGATCGACTGTTGCCCCGGGTGCTATATGTCGTTAGTCCGGGTGGAAACGATTGGTCTGCCCTCTGCCTTTGTCCCTGTGGGTGCGGGGATCCTATATACCTCAATTTGGTCCCGACAGAGCGGCCTCGTTGGAAGTTGCGCTTTCCACTTCCGGGCTTTTTCAGTTTGTCCCCATCAGTGTGGCGAACGACAGGGTGTCGCAGTCATTTTTTCCTGCGATGGAATCGTATCCAATGGGTCTAGACTATCGAGAATTGGCTCAAACCAAGCGACAGGAACTCAGCGGATCGGCGGAACGAGCTGGACCGAAACTCAAACTGCCCACAATTCTCATGTCGTAGCTACCTGACTCCGTTTCTCTTCAGCAACCGGCTTTTCTGTTTCGGCGAGAGCCTGCATCACTTGGATGGAAACCAACCGTTTCTTCCATGCCGGCCAAGCCCTGATTTCATTCATGATTTTCGTTGCAAGCATCCATTCAGTGGACTGAATGCTCCTAGTCGACGTTATCTTCATTCGTTGCCTCCTCTCCAATTCTCTCAGGCGTTAGACGTCCCAAATCCGCCGTTGCCACCTTCTCCAAATCTGCGTAATAGGCCCGAGACATCTGCGAACGTGGATATGCTTGATCTCGTGTCCATGCAGCCTTATCGCCCTCGAAGCCCGTCTTTCTTTCAACAGCGTTTCCGCCCCCCAATGCCAAAGAAAAGTAGTCCAAGTATCGCCTTGGACCAACGCCGAGAAATGGTTCGAAACGAACTTTAGTTTCTTTCGAACCACTTTGTCCCGCTGAGGCGAGTGTTATCGAATCACCATGAAGATCCAGAGCTTTGCTCTTAGGATATGGTTCAATGAAAACGGCGCGCATTATTCCGGCAGCAACTATGTGCCGGGCACAATTGTGACATGGGAAAGTTGTGACGTAGATAGCAGATCCACGCGTCGATATTCCGTTCCGTGCACAGACGAGAATTGCATCCATTTCTGCGTGCACAGCCCGGCCATATTCAGTAATGTTATACAAAGCAGTAGGCTTAAGTTTTTCTTTCAGGACATCTTTATCAAGGGGGCCCCCGAGAGCTTCACTTACTTCGCGCATCACTTCAGCTCTTCGTTTCGTGTTGGAATCGTGGCCTTTTATTAGGTCACGCTGATCTTCCAGGCCGGGCCAATAGAGACCTCCACCAGCGGACGGCACATCGTTGGTTCCCACAGCAACAAGATCACCCATCGGCGTAGTTATGGCGGCCCCTACCTGTCGAGAAAGCTCACCAGATCTCAGCGAGGCGGAAAAAGCAAGAAACATCGCGTGTTCATCGCAAGTTGGAGTATGAAAAGGGTTCCCGAACACCAAATCTAAATACCGCCATAGTGCATCTCGGTCTGGGGAACCATCCCAACGAACAAAAAAATCGGCAAGATGAAAAACTTCGCGAGTCTGCTGACCGAAACCTTCTTCTTCAAATCGATCTCGTTCCAATAATTCTCTCGCGGCTCCGTCCTCGACACTGTGCTTGGCGGTTAGTTCCCGCAAGCGCTCTTCATCGGATGCGTAAAGCCCTATCAAGTGAAAACTGTCGCCATAGACTCGGCGCAAGACATCGACCTCGCTCGGATGCTTTAGGGTTCGAAAGAGGTACGCTACCGGCTTTTCATCCTCGTCTCGTATCTCCTGAATTTTCATCATAGCATGACGGGCAAGAATGTCGCCTGTGCCGACCATTTGCCGCAGTTTAGTCCCTCTCGACATTGCGGCGCTTAGTCGCTCATCCTCCGTCTGCCCGCTTCCCTGATGTCCAAGGATATGACCATAAGCCTCATCCAGATACTTGCTTAGTCGCAATTCAACAAGTTTGTAGCCAAAGCCCTTCAAGCAGCCGCTGATGTCAGAAACGAACGAATCGGTAGGCGTTCCGACAGGTGAAACAATGCCAAAGAAGATCTCCGTCTTCCCGAATCTACGGCGCGCATGCTCCTCGAAGGGCGTGATTTGTGGAATTTCCCTATCAATACCCACGACAATTAGCAGGCTGGCGGCTTTATGTCACATTAGCAAGCAAAATCCCGAAGGTAAACTCTATGGCTGCCCCAGTGCACAAAACGAATTCAAGGAACGGTCGTCTCTCGGTTGCGATGGGGGTCGCTGAAACCTGCCCTTCTCTTCATCGATGCACCACCCCCAGCGCCAAAAGCCGTCACAGTATCCTCAATCAAGGTTCGTAATTTGTTACCCCGGGGGAGCGTACATCACACAATTAGCAACACGGCCCGCCTCCGCATTTTCCAGCGCAGAAACTGGAAACGTGTATTCCAACGCTGCCTCTGAACCTCTCACAACAATTCGATCGATGAACGCAGCCAGAAAGCGCTTGCGCTGACGTGCCTCCGCGCGGCCCAGCACGGCCTGCAACTCTGCGACCGCCTGAGACGCTAGACTCTAATTGATATAGCCATAACCCAGCTGGTTGGCCTTGAGGCCACTTCCATCCTTCCCGATCAGCTTCTTCCCCTGCATCGGATGCGCATCGACACGATTTCCCACGAACTCCCACCGATTTTTTGGGTTCGAAGAGACTCTGGTCGAAAGTGTAGTGCCGGCAGGAAACCAGGCCGCAATCGAATACACGCGAATAACCACGCCGTCGTAGATAGACAAGGCAAATGGGTACTGTAGTTGCCCGTTTCCTGCCTTAGTCCTCTTGTCCTCTGCTACATTGTACCAGAATTGCCGAGTGGCGTCATAGAGGTCAATTTCCGCAAGTGAGGTGCTGTAGGTCCGGTTTATGAAGAACATCATGTATGGATCGCGAACCCTGGCAAGTGGCAGGGGTTCGCTCCCGTGAAGTTGTTCCACCTCGGACAAAGAAAGCCGCCCTTTCTCAATGCCGTGCCCACGAACCATGTTGGTAAGATTCTCTATCCCGAGCGCATCCTCAACTTCAAATGCTGAATCCTCTGAACCCAGCCCATACCTGAGAATCTCAACTATTGGTTCTTTACCCTTCCGTCGAATCTCCTGGATGAGCTGAGATTTCGCAGTTTCCTTTGGCAGACTCCTCAGGTGGTCAAATGCACGATTGTTCGATTTTGCTTTGCCGACGTAGAATATCGACCGGTCAAATGGATCGAGAAGCGCATATACATAGTGACCCAGAGCCTCCTGCGTCCTCTTACTAAATCGATTCATCAAGTTCTCCACAAACCCATTACCGCCTATCGTGAATCGGGTGAAGGGCCCTACCCCTGTGCCTTCTTGATCGCAGCAAGCCACCAGTCCATGATTTCAAGGAACTTCTTCAGATTGCCTCCCTTCGAGAGAATACTCAATGACAGAGCGGGCCGACGCCCGATAGCGTCTGGCGGGAAACGGACTCCATCAAGTCCGTTGAGCATGTTCAGCATCTCCGTGCGTCTTTCCTCGGAATCAAACGGCGGCTTGTTTGCATACCAGAAGAAATAGACTTCAAGTGTCCCGGTGCTGAAAAGATTGAAGGCCTGGTTCTTGATTCCGTTTACGTAGACGAGAGGTACGAATGACGCGTACTCGCGTCCAACGCCCCAGTAGATCGTGTCATCGCTCGCCTTCTTTCCCCACTCCATGATGGTGCGCGCCGTTTTCACTTCTTCTGGCGGAACGTTCTTCATGAGATTGTCCATAAACGAAGACTCGTCCCAGTCAGACTTACGACTTCGTTTTCCTTTGATTGCATCTGCAACGCCGGTGCGGCCAAGCACGCGCGGAACGAGCGTCCGGAGCTGGTCTTTTTGAAAGAGCTTTATTTCAATTCCAAGAACTTCAGCAGGGTTCATCTGTCCATTCATGAATTCGATGATGCGCTGTAGTTCAGGGGGAATGGTATCCGCAACAAAAAGCAGTCTGACTTTCCCAGCCTGCAAATTTACCTGCACCCGTGACCAGAATTCGTCTGCGGTCGACGTGCCACCCGTGAACTCCTGAACAACCGTTTCCGGGTCTACCGATGATTGCTTGCACTGCTCGTCAAAACTGGCTCGCAAGCTTTCAATGGGCCAGTAAACGAGACCGTTGGCCGCATAGTCCAGCATCTGCCCAACGACTTCGCGACGGATGCGCGTATCTGTACTCCGCTTGACTTCAACAAGAGTCGGAACCCCTTCTTGATCTACGAACAGATGATCCAGCGACCATCTGCCGCCACTGCCCGATGAATCGGGCACAGGCATCTCGCGAGTAATGAGCAGGAAGCGACAGGGGGTCTCTGGATTGATCTGATCGCCCGCGAGCAGATTTGGATACTTCCCGAGTAATTCCTGAAACAGCGGTTCGGAATCGAACAACTCCTCACCCATTTCCACCAGCCTTCCGGATGGCTCCAACACGAAAACTGTGCCTTTACCTTTCATGAAACATGCCTCCTGTTCTGACCTTATTCGCTGAGAGCTTTCTTTTCGCGAGGAGTCAGCATGGGTGCTCAGGAGACGCAGAGAGCATCATATCCGCAGCGCAGGTTGTGACATTCAACCGGGCACTTGCAGCTTGAAGGGTCCCATTTCCCCGTAGAACTCATTCTTGATTCTTGCGATTGCGTGAGGGAAATACGTCTCCAGAATGAAAGCGTTGGCTCGGCGTCGCTGAATCTGATACCTTGCAGGGACAGCTTCCTCCCATGGCCAGGCGGCATCGTCGTCGCGATTCTTAGGAATGTCGCCTTCCAGGGAGATAATCCCTATTCCGGCTTTCATACAGGCGTTGATGAGAAGAGTGCGCTTCTTCAGCTCACGATATGGTGCATCGATTGCAATGTAGACCACGTTGGCAAACTCAAGATAGGAAGTGGCCTGGGCAATCGTCTCTCGATTGAACTCGCCCTCGTCTTTGATCTCGACGGCCAGGACTTCTATCTCGGGTGTCCCAAGAGGATTACACTTCTCGACCCTGTACCCGACAACATCAGGATTCCTGAAGTTACCCCAGTCGGGTTTCTTGGCGTCCTTCTGAAGTCGGAATCCGCGCCCGTTAGTTGACCCATCCTCCTTGCTATCGACGATTGAGCACTTCCAACCTTTGTACTCAAAATGCTCACTTACTTCGTCATCCTGTCGGGTTTGCTGAAAATAGAATTTGAGGCTCTTGTACAAATCCTGCTCGGCCATCGACTTCTCTCCTTCCCTCGGGTCATTTTGCCTGGATGGCGTGATGAGCACAAGTTCGCCCCGGGCTGGTTGCCTGCCATCCGGCAATCGCGCATTCTTTATCACGCGTATTCCGCCACCGCCACCCTGTTGAGTTCGGGCCCGACCGAGCACAAGCATCATGGCGATGTAAGTGTGCGCCAACTCCTCTGATAATCCGTACGATCTGAGGAACTCACGAACGTCAGCAAGTCTCTCATGGGGTTCGAACTCATCAGCGCTTCTGGACACTGCTTTCCAGAAGAAGATCTGGAACAGTTTCAGCTTCAATACGACCAGACGATCCACACGTCTCTCGTACAGCCGCAGTCTATCCCCTGACAGATCCCGTAATTTGAAGTAGTACTTGCCGCTGCGCTTGTCACCAAGATTGAAGTAGGTGACCAGGTCCGGAATTGCTCTGAGGATATGTTCGTCATTTACGAACTTCGGGGGCACCAGGTCGCGCGCTTGAGCAACTCCCATGCGCTTCAGCGTGTGGTAGACAAAGCGCAAGATCTCGATGAGTCTGTTAAGGCGAGAATCGAATGTCATGGTTTGGCTTCCCGGCTCACGGGCAAGATCGCCTTTCGTTGTAGTTCATGGCAATCGGATTTTCTATGCGGCAAACGCCCGCAGAAACAATCTCGTACAGGAAATTGTGCCAAATCAGTCAACAATTGCAGTCGTGATATCACCGTGTGTCTATGCAGGTTTGTGTGACATAAGCCCACTGAGCAGATTCTCACTGCCCACCATGGCTCCTGCACAAAAGGCTAGTGAGTTCTCAGATTTCTTGTTCAGGACGCGCTACACGCGCCCGGACGGAACTGGGACCGCACGATTTTTCTTTCGCACAATATTCGAAAACTGTCTCACCCATGAACTATGCTGATCCTTGATGGAGGCCGGATTTCTGCTTTGTCGATGCGGGCGCAAAACCAGGAGGTAACTATGAAGAGGAAGGCATCCATAATCTGGCTGGTCATTGGTTCCCCTGTGATCGCTATTGCCGTCTTACTCTCCATAGTGGCCGCTCTTGACCACAACCTGGAGATGGGGCCCACTATCCTATTCATTCTGCTCCTCGCAGGTGTCGCAGCCGTGTTCATCTGGCCATTCTACAGATTCGCATACCGTAACTCGGAATCAACTCCTGCTCCGCTTGTTCCGAGAATCCCCGATCGGTCCCTTGCCGATGCTGCCGAGCTGTGTAGAATGATGCCTGGCCTTTTCCAAACAACGAACGGCCTGCTGCGTTTCTCGCCTGAAGATTCCACCTATGACGATGTCATGGAATGGTACAAAATTGCAAACAACGCCGTCGGGATCCTGCGGCGCTTCGATAAGGAGGCCCGGAAGGAAATCAGTCGCCTTACTCGCGACCTTGAATACGAGCAGCGTACTAACGCGTCACTGCCGCCTTTCCGGCGCGCCATTAAGAGGCTTTTTCCCTCTCAGGCCGGAACGTATCTCACGCGAATTAGAAATGGCGTAACACAGGCTGAAGACGCATCGCACAAGCTTCGAGAAATGCTTGAGATGATCCCGATGCATGAAGGGCCAGTCCAGCACATCTCCGAGGAAGATGAGCAAGATGACGAGCATAGCGCGAGACCCGGACGCACAAGGGCCAGAAGGAAGAAAAACCGAGGACTTGAGGTTCTTCCGGCATCGGATGAAAGCATTGAAGACATTGTTGCCGAATTGGATTCTTACGTAGGCCTTGAGAACATCAAGCAGGACGTTCGGTCTCTGCTAAATCTACTGAGCGTACGCCAAATGCGTGTGAACAAAGGGCTTAAGGTCAGCCCAATTTCCCTTCACGCAGTATTCTACGGACCTCCGGGGACCGGGAAGACAAGCATAGCGCGGCTGGCGGGTTTTACACAACGGCGGAGAATAATATTCACGTCAGGCCCTTGCTAATGGCAGCGGGCAAGAAATCTAGTTTGCCCCAGCACCATTGAGGATACGGCCGCGGCACGACGCAAGTGCGAACGTTACAAGCACTGTTGCCGCATAACGTCTGTACGGGTGAACGCGGGCCGCTTTCTTTTGCATGACGCAGAGTCTGGCTGCGCTGCGGGAATTCAAACAAAATCGGAGATGGGCACCGCCCCCCTTACCCGTAATACGACCGCGCCTCCGCTGAAAACAATCCAGCCCAGGTCCCCGCTCCGAGCAGGAACGCAGCGGCAAATGCGGGCCACAGTGGAAACAAAAACGGCATCGCGGCTAAGAGCAGCGCGGCGAAGGTCAACGCTGCCATACGCCCCGGCCCCTTAAATAGGAACAACGCAAGCCCGATCAGAACAAGCAGGATGGCACAAGGCAACAGGAGGGCCGCCAGAAGAATCGTAAGAAGCGATTCTTCCGAGATCGCGCCGGATTGCCGTGATGAAACGTTAAGCGCAATTGCGACGCAGAGCGCGACAAACCCCGCAAGCAGCCAGGCCCAGGCCACGAGGCGCACTGCAAATGGCATCGCGGCTGCATTCGCACGGACAGGCTCGCCCTGTGGCAAGGGATCGGATTTAAGCGCGTAAAGGGTAAAACCGAGAAACGCGAAACCTGCAAGGCTCATCGCCGAAAAAACCGAATCCGCAATCGTAAGTGGAATTGTGGCCGCAATCAGAACTGCAGCAAGACGCGCGAGGATTCCTGCGGCGGCAGACAGGCCGCGGCGCTGCGTGCGAAGAAGCGCACCGGATGCAGCGCTCAAACCGCCGAGCGGCATCAAAATGATTCTGAAATACACGAATGCGTAGATGCCGGTGCGCGGGAGGTCGGGCCGCAGAGCATACAGAACGCTGACCGCCGTCGAGCCTGCGAGCATCAAGAGGCCAACCGTAAGGTGGGCTGTGCTCAAGATGTTTCGCAACGACTTTCCGCTTTGAGCCATGAACTGATTACTGCTGAACACAATAGAACGAGCAGGAGTTTGTGCATGCCAGGCTGCCGGTGGCAATCGAACTCGTATTACTCATATTTGCGGTGCCGTAGATGCCGAAGGGTGCGGTACTCGTGAAGTCTGTGCAATTCGTGGGTGTGTTTGTAGTCCAGCCTGAACCGAGCCCGGTCCAGATCGCAGCGCCGGTAGTTCCTATCGAAGCCGGCATGTTCGGCCCGAACACGTAAATGCCGCTTGCGTTCGTCGTAAAAATCACCGTTCCATCCGGGCGAGTGTAGGTCGTGTTCGCACGCAACACCCAGCCGGCCTGGCCGTCGCCGACGTTCGCAGTCACCGAAGCGACGCGCGTCGCCGAAGTCACCATCAGGGCAGAATACGTGCCGGAATTCGCTGGTTTGTTCGCGTCTGAATTGCAGATCGTGTCCGCCCCCGCAAGACCAACGCTTCCCGTCGCGAATCCGGCAGAGACAAAAATCATCCGCGGCGGATTGGCCGATGCCCCGGTTCTCGGGTTCAGCAGATTCCATAAGACGACTGTCTTGAGCGAATTGGCAGACGAACCGTAACCTTCCACCGTGTTGCTGCAGGCGGCCGCGAAACCGGCGAAGAATAGCGCACCGATCCTTCTCAGGTACGCTCCGCCGAGCGTTCGAAGCGTCCGCGCCATACGTCTTTATTGTCGGCGTTTTCGCCGTTGTCATTCAAGTTTCGCGGCGCGCAAGCGCGCGGCGCTCGTCGCGCTCTCAAGACGTGTACATCGTCAGAAGCACGCGGGTTTCGACTTGAAAAATGACGCGCGAAGAGCCAGGATCGACCATGGGCCTCCGATTCTTCAAACGCATCAAAGTCCTTCCCGGACTTTCTGTAAACCTCACAAAATCCGGTCCGAGCGTGACCGTAGGAATGCGCGGCGCACACGTCACACTGGGCAGCAAAGGGATCACAAAAACCGTCGGAATTCCGGGCACCGGGGTTTTCTATACGACGCGCAACGGACACACGGGCGCACACTCGGCGCCAATTGAAAAGCCAGTGCCAATCACGGCGCGACTCGAACCAGAGCTGGCCTCAAAGCTCAAAGAAGATGCGAAAGCGCAGAACCGCAGCCCGGGCGAACAGCTCGAATGGATCGTAAGCGAACATTACAGAAATCAGTGACGGGAATCTTATCAAGTAAGCGCGGAAGAAACAGAAAATCCTGAGCGAATAACGGCGACCGTACTTCTGGGCGTGAGCACCTGCACGTCGAGATCCTTCGTCGGGATTTCGGGCGGCCCGTACCCTTCTGGACTCCAGAGCCTCAAGACCTGCCCGCTCCAGAGAAAGAACCTGTCACCGAGAGCAACCACGACGCCCTCAGGAAGCTCCATGAGTCGCGCAGAAAAAGTCAGTTTCGCGCGCCGGGGATCGAGTCGGTCTGAATGCAGCCGCCTGTCCATTTCAACGGCCGTCATCTGCCCGAATGCGTGGATCCAGTGTTTACGAAATTCCATGTATCGCGCATACTGACACTCTTTGCACGGCCGATGTCCCGCCGCGAGGGCCGTTGCCTCATCCAGGAAAAAGAGTTCGGTGTATTTGCCCGGAGTCATCAGAATGCGTTTGCGATCCTTGAAATTCAAAGCGCAGTAGATCCATCTGTGTCCATTATGACTTCGCACAATCCTCTGCTGTTCGTCGTGCAGACAGCCGCGATTGCCCATGAGCCTGCCCCGGGCCGGTACGCTGATGATGCGGGAATCAGGGGCCACTCGATTCTGCAGCGGGGTTCTCGCAGACATTTCTATTTCCTTCGGCGTCTCTTCTTGCCGGCGCTCAATTTCATCATCGCAGTAAAATATTCTCCAATCACTCGATTCGACCAGGAGCGCGCCCGCAACCCTTCGAAATAGGCCATGTGACTGCCGCGCTTTGTATGAACCAGCATCGTATGTTCAAGGGCGGCAAGCCAGTGCAGATTCTCCATCACGTTGAGGTTCACGCAGATCGGATCGTCCGAAGCATTCAGGATGAGAAGCGGAGTCTTAATCCTCGCCGCTACCTGAATCGGATTTGATCTTTTGTAGTATTCGTCGCGCGTCTTGAAACCGGCAATGCCGTGGATCCTGTCCTGGAATTCTCCCAGCGTTTGCGCGCTCATCGCATGCTCGAATCCCTTCAGACGCGAAAGACTTTCGTAATGTTTCTTTAAGAAATAATCGATGAGCCTCTGGCCCATGATCCGGTTGTAAAACGGATGCACGCGGTGAAATGCCCGTTCGATATCATAGGCAGGCGAAACGCATACGGCTGCCGCAAATTTGCTTTTGCCGCCCGCCTCGCCCAGGTAGCGCGCAAGCAGACCCGATCCGGCGGAGATTCCGACTCCATACAAAGGCGATCCCGGAAATCGTTTCTGGATGCGCGCCAGCTGCTCTTTCAGGTCCGACGTGGATCCCATTGTATTGATCTGCGGCCTTCGCAGAGGGAGGCTGCCGTGTCCTCTGCGGATACACACAACGGCAACCCAGTTCATCTTCACAACAAACCGCACGAGATCTTTCATGTCCTGCTCGTCGCCGCTGATTGTGTGAAAGATCACAACAATCGGCCGTTTGCTTTTGCGGTCTGCTCCGGCCGTGCCGGACCATGCGAGTCCGGTCAGGCCGCCGTCTTTCATCCGCAAATGTTCGACCTGGTCGAACGCATATTCCTTCGATCGATATTCTCGAAAAAGGAGCAGCAACAACATGAGATGATTGTTGAAGCACCAGAAGGTCGGGAAATACCGTTCGGCGAGAGCGGGGCATTCAGCAAGAACACGGTCGTGAAACTCGCTCTGCGCGAAGTGCAAAACGGGCCGCTCGACCACGGCGATCCGATAGTAGACTGCGAACCCTGCAATCAGGGCGATCAGCCCGTAAA
>CAZUJO010000063.1:0-12781 GCA_964619995.1 uncultured Leptospiraceae bacterium | reverse complement strand
GTATTTGGAAGCGTTCGGAGCGCAGCAGACGGGGCGCGCGTGAAACAAGAGCTGGGCGCTGAATTCACGCCGCTTGTTTTTGATGTGACCGACGCGGATGCCGTTAGCCGCGCAGGCGCCGACGTCGAGCGTCTGACCGCAGGAGCAGGGCTGGCCGGTCTCATCAACAATGCCGGAATCGCGAAGGGCGGTCCGATCCTTCATATTCCCATCGAGGAGATTCGCGAAAACTTTGAAGTCAACGTGATCGGTTTGATCCGCGTCACCCAGGCTTTTCTCCCGCTTCTCGGCGCGCGCAAGGACCATCCTTCACAGCCTGGCCGAATCATTAACATCAGTTCCGTGGGAGGAAAGCTCGCCGCGCCGTTCATTGCTCCGTACGTGGGAACCAAGCATGCAGTCGAAGGCATGTCGCATTCTCTCCGCCGCGAGCTTCTGCCTTATGGGATCGATGTGATCATCATCGGTCCCGGAGCGGTCAACACGCCGATCTGGGACAAGCGTCCCGCAGATGACCGTTATGCGGCCACTGAATACGCGGAACCACTGAGACGATTTGTTTCGTACATGGAAAAAGACGGCAGAGCGGGACTATCGATTGATGAGATGGGAGAGCGGATTGCGAAGATTTTTCAGGATCCGTCTCCGAAAACCCGTTATGCGATCTTGAAAGGGAAGTTTAAGAACTGGATGCTGCCTCGGCTTCTGCCGGACCGCGTGGTCGATCGGCTTCTGGGCAAAGGGACCGGTTTGATTTCCTGATGTTGTGAAGGGCCGGGATGGAAAAAGCTGCACCGCCGTTTCCGGCGGCGCCTGAGTTACTTACTTCGCGCCGGGACCGCCCAGCTTGTTTACGTATTCGCGAGCTTCTTCGAGCTTGAGGCTCAGATCGCGGATCAATTCGCGTCCGCGGATAACTTGCTCGCTCTTGTCTGAGGAACCTTTCGCTTTCATCTCTTCGAAAACCCGTTCCATGTTCGCGACTGCGTTCTTCACGCTTTCTTCACCGGTTTTCAGAAAACCGAGCGCTGCATTGTACAGGTCCTGGATGTTTCTTTCGATCATTGTCCTCTCCTACCGCCCTTGAAAGGCGTTTGGTGCATTGCACATAATATCGTGGTGCGTTGCACAGTCAAGCAGAATCAGGAATTTTTTATAAACTTTCTTCCCTTTTGTTCCAGGCGCCCTCCCAATGCCTGGATGCGCTGGACCGCTTCCTGGGTGCTTCTTTTTGCAGCAGCGTCGCTCAGTGCGCAGACATTCCACATTCAAACGGTGACCGGTTCCTCTGAAACCTCCCTGGATTCGGGGGATGGGCATACCTGGTGGATGAAGGCGGAGCCGGTGGATCCGGCCGCCGAGTGGCAGCGGGTGCGAGCCGCCTCTATGGCCGATCTGGATTCTGCGCCGGGCTGGCAGAGTGTAGGAGTTCCTACATATGAAACAGGCGGGCAGAAGGCGGACGTGGTCTGGCTGCGAAAAGCCTTCTACTGGAACGGCACCCGCCCTGAGGGGATCGCCCTGCGCCTGGGAGTGATCTCTGACCGCGACGAAACCTACGTAAACGGCCGGTTGATCGGGCACACCGGGCGCTGGGACTCGCCGCTGCCTCAGGCCTACGACCGACTGCGCATCTACCGTGTGCCCGAGGGATTGATTCAACCCGGCGTGAACGTGATCCTTGTGCGGGTTCGCAGGTATTTCCCGACAGAGATAGGCATTCAAAAGGACCGCACGGAAATCGGCGGCGCCGACCAAATGTTTAAGGAATTTTACATTCGCAATTTCCGCGAAGCCGGCTTTCTTGTTTTCTACTTCACTGCGGGCATTTACTTCCTGTTCTTGTTTGTTCGCCGACGCCGCGAACGCGAGAATCTTCTGTTCGGCCTGTTTACATGGAACATCGTCATCTACCAGTTTCTGAGAACGCAGTTCAAAAACTTTCTCGAATGGGATTTTCTTTTCTGGAAGCAGGTCGAATACGCATGCCTGTTTCTGCTGTTTCCCATCTTCTACTACTTCATCCGCACATACTTTGATCTTCCGCGAAACCGCCTCATGAGAATCTGGGATGTTGCTGCGGCGTTCGTCAGCGCGGTTCAGGCAGCGCTTGCGGTTTTTTCCCTGTTCACCGTCGACGCGGTTCTGCTCGACCGGTTGAACACGACTCTCGTGCAGCCCCTCTGGGTTCCGCTGATTCTTGGCAGTCTCTGCATCATCGTCTATCGGATCATTGAGCGCGACCGCGATGCGATCTATATTTTAGGCGGGCTTCTCATTGTGCTCATGGGAACGATTCTTGATATTCTCAGCAGCCGATCGATCATCAACACGCCGCGCGTGACGGGCTATGCGTTTATCTTTTTTATCATGAGTCTTGCGCTCGTGCTTGCGAATCGCTTTGTACGCCTCAATGAAACCGTGGAAGATCTGAACAAGAATCTTGAAGCGAAAGTGCAGGCAAGAACTGTGGAATTGAACAGCACGCTGAGCGAAGTGCGCGCACTGAAAGTCCAGCAGGACGGCGACTACTTCCTCACCTCGCTTCTGCTAAAGCCTCTCAACGGAAATCATGCGAAGTCCGAGACCGTCACGGCCGAAATGCTCATCGAGCAGAAGAAGCAGTTTCAATTCAAGAAATGGACGGCTGAGATTGGGGGCGATGTTGCGTCGACTTACTCGGTGATGCTGCGCGGCCGGCCCTGCACGGCGGTGATCAACGCTGATGCCATGGGCAAATCGATCCAGGGCGCCGGCGGCGCCCTCGTGCTCGGCACGGTCTTTAAGAACGTGGTTGCGCGAACCCAGTCGGGCGAAGCTCTTTCGCGCCGTTTCCCCGAGCAGTGGATGAAAGAATGCTTCATTGAACTGCAGAATGTGTTCGTCTCATTTGACGGAAGCATGATGATTTCGGCCGTATTCGGTCTCGTGGATGACGCGACCGGGCTTTTGTACTATATAAATGCAGAGCATCCATACACGATCCTGTATCGCGGCGGCCGCGCAAGTTTCGTCGAGCGCGAAGGCGAGTATCTGCGAAAGATCGGAGTGCAGGGTCTTGATTCCGCGCTCAGGGTCGGAACCCTGCAGCTCCTGCCCGGCGATCATGTGATCATGGGATCCGACGGCAGAGACGACCTGGCCGTGGGAACCGATCCGTACGGAAAACGCATCATTAGCGAGGACACGGATGCCATTCTGGGCAGCGTGGAACGCGCACGGGGCGATCTGGACGGCATTGTTCGCGACATCAAGAAGCGCGGCGAGGTCACCGACGATCTCTCTCTATTGCGCATAACGTATAACGGATCCGGCCCCCGCGTGCTCGAAGCTGAGAGCCTGGCCCGTGAGGCGGCGCTGGCCGGAGAATCCGGAGAATGGGGCCGCGCTGCAGAGCTGCTGGAGCGCGCCCACGACGCGGAACCCGGGAACCACGCGATCCTGTATCATCTGGCAGCGGCGATTCGAAACGACCGTTCACGCGAGCGTAACGTTGAGGCGGCCGCAGAGATCGCAGAGCGAGTGCGGCTGCGCCAGCCATGGAATGTGGAGAACCTGATTCTGCTTGCGGAGCTGTACGCGGCAAGCGGCAACACAGAGCGCGCGAAAAGCCTGCTTGCCCGCGCGCGCGCAATTGATCCTGCGAATTCCGGCATACTAAAGATTGAATCGCAGTTGTTTTCGTAAGCGGAAGCCGCGATCATCGATCGCGAAGCCCTTCGAATCACGTTAGCCGGCTTCGGATGGCTTCTTTCGTTTTTGCCCGGACTGAAATTGCAGATATTGCACAAGATCATCCGGTGAAAGGAATACTTGATTTTCGAAATCAAGGTCGAGCGCCATCAGCGCTCCGTAATTCCTTCCTGCAATGATTCGCGGGGTTACAGGCTTAAAGAATTCGATGATGGCGCGGATAATCTGGAGGTGCGCCTGGTTGTCGACGGTTTGAAAACGAAAGTCGAGAACGATCTCGTCGTTTCGCGCTTGCGCGCGCAGCCCGTGCGTAAACGTATCGCGCAGCCGCGCGATCGTTCCCGGGTCAAGGTTTCCGGTGAAAAGGAACTTTGTGATTCCGGCCCGCCGCTCGAGTCTCAGCGTGCCGCCCGACGCGGCCTCCTTCAGCTGCTCGAGATCGCTCACCTGCATGGCTCTGGCAATCCTTCCGATCAGTGTGTCCTCGCGGATGGGCTTGACGATGTAGTCCAGGGCGCCTGCGCGCACTGCGCGGGCGACCACATCCTTGCCGGAATCGGCGGTCAGTAGAATGACAGGTATCGAACGAAGCACGGGATTGGATTTCAGGCGAGCAAGATAGACAATCCCGTCTTCGGCTCCCATATGGACGTCGAGCAAGATCAGATCCGGTTTGTGGGCTTCGATCAGCTTTTGCGCGGCCGCCGGAGATTCTGCGGCCAGAACGCGATAGTAATGTCTCTCAAGGATTCCGCGCGCGAGATCGCGAAAGATTCCGTCGTCATCAACGACCAGGATGGTCCGCCCGGGTTCACTCACGCGCACAAGAAACAAGACGAGTGCACTCTGTCAATCGATCCCGGCAGGGAAATCAATTGACCAATCCTTCGCGAATGGATCATTCTGTGCTATGCCGGCGCCATTCGAAGACTTGCGCGCAGCTCTGGCGCGCGTGGTTCGCGTACCCGAAGCAGAATTTGCGTTTCTATGCGGCCAGCTGGGAAAGAAGTCCCTGCGCCGCGGAGAGCCGTTCGCGCGAATCGGAGACCGGCCGCGCGAAGTTGCGTTTGTACGGAGCGGTCTGTTCCGCCAGTATTATCTTTCACCGGAAGGCACCGAACACAATAAGGTGTTTTCGCTGGAGGGGAGTTTCATGGCTCCCTTTGGCGCCATTCTCCGGAAGGAGAGGGGGCTTCTGCAGATCGAGGCGGTTGAGGATTCAGATCTCTACACTCTGTCCGTGGACCGCTATGAAGCCCTTTTCGACAGGCATGTATGCTGGGAAAGATTCGGCCGCCGTATTGCAGAGGATCTTTTTTCTCGCAAGGAGCAGCGAGAGTTTGAATTCCTCATGCTGTCGCCCGAGGAACGTTATGCGGCATTTCTGGAGACGAATCCCGGTCTTGAAGAGAGACTGACCCAGTACCACATCGCTTCCTACATTGGAGTGACTCCGGTGGCGTTGAGCCGCATTCGAGGGCGCGTAAAAAAGAAGTCCGCGAACGCTTTAGACCGGTCACTTTCCCTTTAGTTCTTTGTAGAAGCTGAACAGCTCTTGAAGGAGAAACTCGCTGATCACCCGCTCTTTGTCGCCTGGCGTGTGATCCAGGAGTTGTTCCTGAAGCCGCAACAGGAGATACACGATCGTCTTGTCCTTTGGCTTGCTGGCCTGGTTCTTTGCATGCAGCACATACATGGACAGCTGTCCAGGGTCGCTGGCCAGTATTTTTGCGCGGCAGTGCACTTCGAGGAACAGCCGGAGCTTTTCGCGAAGATCTTCAGCAGATGGAATTTCCATGGAATTTTTGTGGACTGCGAATGGACGCATGCAAACGATTTTTCTTCTTTATGCGGATGAGATTTGTCTGTCTTTCTGTAGTTCTGGCGCTTGCTGCCTGTCAATCCGCGCCTTCGGTGAAGCCGGTGGAGCGCGTCGACCTCGACCGCTTCATGGGGCCCTGGTACGTGATCGCGAACATTCCAACCTTTATTGAAAAGGAAGCGCACAATCCAGTTGAGTCTTATGCGAAGGCGGAGGACGGAACCATTGAAACCACGTTTACATTCCGCGACGGGGCTTTCGACGGACCGAAGCGGGAGTATCATCCTCGGGGTTTCGTGCGCGACGATTCGGGAGCTGTCTGGGGCATGCAGTTCATCTGGCCTTTTAAGGGCGAGTTTGTGATTTCGCACGTCGACCCGGACTACAAAGAAACGATCATCGCTCGCAGCGCGCGCGACTACATATGGATCATGGCGCGAACGCCTGTGATCTCGGAGTCCGACTACGCGCGGCTCATCGAAAAGGCTAAAGAACTCGGATACGATGCGACGAAAATCCAGAAGTGTCCTCAAAAATGGGATTGATCGTGTCCTTTCCTTTCGTCTAATCCCCCATATGCGCGCCCTCGCATTCATCCTGGTTGCTGCCGGCGCCTGCACGCCCGCTCTGCCGATAAGCGGCCTTGATCAAACGGCCGAAACCATCGGCCTCGCTGCACTCGGATCTCTGAGCCAGCCCGCGACCACGTCCGCAGCCGCAGTTCCCCGTGTGATGATTGTCGCCGGAAACAGCACCACTACGACTTTCATCTATAATCCAGTCACTCACACATTCGGCGCCGGTCCGACGCTTACGGCCGCTGCCGCGCCCGGTACGGTCGCTTTCACCGTCCCGTCCGGAATTCATTCCGGGAAGTTATTGATCTTTCACGGCAGTACTTCAACTCTCTATGATCCTGCTTCCGGCTCCGCGGTGGCCGGACCGGCTCCGACCGGAACCCTCGGCATCGGGGCCGCGGCGTTTGTCGTGCCTTCGGGTGGCGCGCAGTCCGGGAAGGTGATGATCGTTCACGGCGGATCGCTCACGACCACCACGATCTACAATCCAGCGACGCACACTACGAGCGCGGGAGCAGCGCTCGGATTCGGTCCTACCGGCGGCTCCTTTACAATTTACATCCCGAGCGGAAATCAGGCCAACAAAGTGATGACGATGCAGGCAGGAGCGCAGCGTCGCGCCATGTTCTACGATCCTGCGACGGATACCTATGCAACGAGCGCAAATCAAACGACGGCTAACGTTGGCGGCGACGCCTGGGCGTATCTCATGACTTCAGGGATGAATCCAAATAAGATCTTCACGGTCCTTGCCAATGGCGCTTCGACGACGAATCTCTATGATCTTGCGACGGATACGTGGGCAGCTACATCGCCGGCGTTGACCGCTGCGGGCCAGCCTGGCGCAACCGGCTTTCTTGTTCCCTCGGGTTCAAATGCGGGGAAGCTGCTCGTCATTCATGGAGGGGCTGCAACGACGTCGCTGTACGATCCTTCCGGCAATACGATGGGCGCAGGACCGGTGCTGACGGGCGGAAATGCAGGCGGCGGATCCTGCGCCTTTTCGATCACGGCCGGTCCGCAGCAGGGAAAGGTCATGGTGTTGCTCGGTGGGAATCTAAACACGACGACGATGTTCGATCCTTCTACGTCCAGTTTCAGCGCAGGCCCGACGCTTTCTGCCGCAATCAACGGCGGAAGTCAGTGTCTCACGATTCCGTGAGACCGCCTGGTCGAGAAGCCTGTCTTCGCGCGGAGTCGCCTCGCTTTGTGATTGCCTTCCTTCCGGACGAGATCATTCTGCGGCATGACCTTTGAAGAGAATCTGCGCGCCATCTTTCCCGATTTTTCGGAGATTCCCGAAGCAGACCGTTTCAGCGGCCCGGTCGAGCAGACGGAATATTTGATTCAGGGAGAACTGAAGACCTGGCCCGGTCCTTTCCAGGACATCTTTTCGCCCGTATGTGTAAAGCAGGGCGACGGGCACGCCGTCTACCGCATCGGTCATGCGCCCCGGATGACGCGCGAAGCGGCGCTTGAAGCGCTCGCTGCGGCGGTGCGCGCATACGATCTCGGGCGCGGTGTGTGGCCCACGATGTCTGTTGCCAAACGAATCAAGCACATTGAAGATTTCGCAGTCCGCATGAAGGCGAAACGCGCAGAAGTAGTTCGGTTTATCATGTGGGAGATCGCCAAATCGCGCGAAGACGCTGAGAAAGAGTTTGATCGCACCGTGGACTACATCCGCGACACCATTCAGGCGCTCAAAGAGCTCGATCGTAATTCTTCGCGCTTCTTGATTGAGCAGGGAATCATCGGCCAGGTGCGGCGTTCTCCGCTCGGCGTTGTCCTCTGTATGGGACCGTATAACTACCCGTTAAACGAAACGTTCGCAACGCTGATTCCGGCTCTCGTCATGGGCAACACGTGTGTCTTCAAGCCGCCAAAGCTCGGAATTCTTCTGTACCGTCCGCTGCTTGAGGCTTTCCGGGATTCACTCCCGCCGGGCGTGATCAACACGGTCTACGGAACGGGCGAAGAGGTTGTGCCCCCGCTGATGGAGAGCGGGCAGATAGATGTTCTTGCATTCATCGGATCGTCGCGAGTCGCGGACTCACTGAAGAAAGCCCATCCTCATCCGCACAAAATGCGCTCTGTGCTGGGGCTGGGCGCGAAGAATCCCGCGATTGTTCTGAAAGATGCGGATCTCGAGACGACCATTCCTGAAGCCGTCACCGGGGCATTGTCGTATAACGGCCAGCGATGCACGGCTCTTAAGATTTTCTTCGTGCACAAAGACATTGCGGAAGATTTTGTCGCAAGACTGAGCGAAAAGATTACGAAGCTCGTGTTCGGCATGCCGTGGACGGCCGGCGCGAAGCTGACCCCGCTTCCAGTCCCCAATAAGAGCGAATACCTGGACGGACTTGTAAAGGACGCCATTGCGAAAGGCGCGCGGGTTGTGAATCCCGGCGGTGGTTCCTATTACAAAACCTTCTTTTTCCCGGCCGTTCTTTATCCGGTGAACAAAACCATGCGTGCGTATGAGGAGGAGCAGTTCGGACCTGTCATTCCTGTAGTGCCGTACGGGAATCTCGACGAAGCGATGGACTATGTATACAACTCGCACTACGGTCAGCAGCTTTCGATCTTCGGAAGCGACCCGGCCGTCATCGCGAAGATGGTGGATCCGCTCGTGAATCAGGTATGCCGGGTGAATCTGAACAGCCAGTGTCAGCGCGGACCGGACACGTTTCCGTTTACCGGGCGAAAGGGATCAGCGGAGGGAACGCTGTCCGTAACGGATGCGCTGCGATCGTTTTCGATTCGCTCGCTGTTTGCCGCCAAAGAGAGCGCGCAGAACAAAGCGATCATTGAAACGATTCTTAAAGACGATACCTCGAGCTTCATTTCCACGGATTTTCTTTTCTGATCATGAACGCCTCATTTCTCAAACAGATTTCTCTGCTGACCGCGTGCGCAATCCTGTATCCCGCGTTCGCCAGACCGGCGCCCGAAGAAAGTGTCTCAGGCTCCGTTCCTGCGGGCTACGTGCCGGCGCGCGAGAAGACGGTCATGTCTGCCGATCAGAAACGCGAAGCGGCAGAGCGCGCATCGGAGATTGTTGGAAAAATTCTGCGTCCAGAGATGACAGAGTTTGAGAAGATTCTGCTTCTTCACGAATACATGACGTCTACAATGACGTACGCGAAATGGAACGGAACGGAGACCAGCGCGTATACCGCTCTCGTGCATCAGCAGAGCGACTGCGTGGGTTTTGCGCGCGGTCTGGGTTTGCTGCTTGAGAAGGCTGGCATTGAGAATCGCGTGATTGCAAGGAAGAAAGGGCATCTGTGGAATCAGGTTACCCTGCGCGGAAAGTGCTATTACATCGATGCGACCTGGAGCAATCTCAAAAGCGGCTGGAACCAGTACTCCTGGTTTCTTCTCTCCGAAGAGCAAAACGCGTCTCCCTACCATAAACTGGACAGCGGAGAGTCCTATCCCGAGTGTCCGGATCCGTTCGTCCTCGCACCGGGTGATTATACGCATCGCGCATGGCTGCGCTCGCCGACCGTGCTTCGCCTGCTCGGAAGAATTTCTCTGCCGCCGGGTGAGAAGGCGCCGTCATCCGGCATCCTCTTTCATGTGAACGGCAATCGTGTGATCATTCCTGCCGGACAATCGAGCGCCGCCTTTGTTGTTTCAGTTCCGCGCGGCGAGCCCGCGAAAGCAACTCTGCGGTATTCCGCGGCCGTTCCGAATCAGTACGCGAAGACCGGGTACTACTCTGCGAATGGAACCGTGCTTCACGAGCGTCTGGCCTCCGTTTTTGATGCATCGAAGGACGACGTGACGGACATCGATCTCCGCGTCGTTAGATCGTCACTCTTTGTTTCGGGAGTCGTGCGGCTTCCTCAGCCTGCGAAAGAATCCATGGGCGTGACGGTTCAATTTGACGGATATCGTGGATCTGACCGCGTGATCTACTCTGACCGAGTTCATTTTGAGCCGGGAGAGAGCCGGGCGCTCTTTCGCATTGACGTTTCACCAGAGGACCGCGACCGCCGCTTCCGCCTGTACACCTGGTCCTCTGCGGCGCAGGCACAGGGTTACGAAAAGTCGACGAAATATCCGGGTGAGATTCAGTTCGCCGAACCAGAGTTACGCGATCGAGACATCGAACTCACACCCCGGAAAGCTCCCTGACAGCAACGGATTACTTTACCAGCGACTGAACTTGTGAACCGGCAGCGGGAATGGCAAGGAACAGAACAAATCGAAACCAGTCCCGTGCGGCGGCCAGCCGCGCAATTTCCTCAATGGATGCGGGCAGCACCATTGGCAGATAAAGTATCCAGAACAGCGCGAGTCCGGCCGTAATGTCCAGGGCCGCGAGGCCGGTGCTCGGTGAAGTTTGAATTACAACTTTCCACACTGCGCTGTATGCAATGCAGCTGCATACGAAAAGCGCCGCGTCAATCCATACCTCGGATACCCAGGGTTTCGCGCATTCTGCGAACCCGAGTATCTGAAAGAGCAAGACAAGTTCTTTAATGATCACGCCCGCAATCACGATCATTCCGAACGGCGCGAGGTTCCGGGTTGAGTACCCGGCAACTGTAGCGGCCGTGTAGACAAGAATGAGCAGGAGCGCAACGTGCAGGATCCACGGAAAGATTGCGGTTACAGGTTCACGGATACGCGCCTTGAGGAACGGGACTTTTTGCCAGAGCGCGATGCTTTCGACAACTACCGCACACAGGATGACGCCGGCCGCCGCGCGGTTGATGGCCGCATTCTGGATCGAATCGACGATGGACCGAACGAAGAACGGTTCAATGAAAGCGGCATACATTGCAAAGAGAGCTCCGTACAGAATATTCCGCGAATCTAGAAATCTTGCCGGAAGCTCTCTCAGTAGTGTTTCCCCGTATAAACGATTTGAAACGAGTCGTTGAATACGTAAGCCGAAACCGGTCCATCTTCCGTTTCCGATGCTGCATCGTCCGCATACTGGCGCGCGTCTTTTTCTCCGGCGAGGTCTTTGAATGTGATCTTTCCTGTGCCTTCAAACACTATGATTCGAAAACGGCCCTTTTCCAGGGGACCTTTGCTCTTTGCGATGCGGATCAGGTCGGCTTCGTGCTGGTCGGGGGAAATCATGGTCTGCCTCTGAGCCAGATGTGTGCTGTTTGTTTCTGCGGTTAGAGCAATCCCGCCGAGCGCGAATAATAGGATTACGAATTTCATGATTTCGGTGCCAGAATGCGTCCGGCCAATCAAGCAGGCGGGCTTGCCGAAATGTCAAACCGTTTTGCCGTCCGCTGCGCGATGCTCGGGCAGAAAATATTTGACGATCTTCAGGTCGGCGGTCTGATTCTGCGATGAGACTCAAACCCGTTGCTGCAAAATTTACGTTGATCGCGGTTCTGACGAGCGTAATTTCCTGCGGCAAGCCCATGCCGCCGGCCTACAGCGAAATGGTCGGTGTATGGGAGGGCAATCAGGTTCGCCTCAGCATTTCGTCCAACAGTCTGATCCGTTATTACAAACGAACGAGCGGAAGCACTCTGAAGCTTAATGGAATTCCAATTCAGGAGCTCTCCGACAAGGAAATGGTGGTTGGGATAGGTCCTTTCAAAGGCCGCTTTACGATCGAACAGCTGCCGCAATCCAGGAAAGGCGTATGGTACATGACGATAGACGGCGACGAACTCATGCGAACCTCTCGCTAGGTTCCTCATCATGAAAGGGGTCATCATTGAAAGGGTCCGTCTGGGAACAACGGCCAGGGACTTTCGCAAGATGTTTCCGGAGATAGAGCTTACAAAACCGGATCCATCGGACTACGATCCCGGCCTCTGGAAGAGCGTCATTCGCTTCAATGAGTTTGCGTCGGCTTCCGAAACCATCGAGGGCGTTCGTTTTGACATCTCCATTTCTTTTGCGAAGGAGTCGCTGACTTTTCTTCAGTATTTCGGGAGAACGGGAAATGACGGGTCCGGCTATGCGGCAGGTCTGCGCGCATTCAAGTTTCTCTCAAAGGCAATGGAAACGAGTCTCGGTCCGCCGACCAGTTCCACGTCTCCAAAAACGTACGAGGCCTTTGCCGAGGAGCCCAGGTCCTCAAGCGGAATGCCGGACGACCGCTGGGTAGAAGGCGCATCCGCCGCATGGGCAGCGGGATGGATTCATCTGTCTGAAAACGCCTATGGCGCGCTCATTCTTGAGCTGCGCATGGGCGCATAACGGTCTCAAGGGATTGTGAGAACGTCCCTGCCGTTTTGTCTCACCCAGCGAAAATGTTCCGCAATCGCATCGCGCCCTTGCCGGAAGTCCAGGAGCCAGAGATGACTGTTTCTTTCGAAAAACACTTCCTGGCTTGAGCCGCTCTCAACATCCACCAGTTGAAGCGAGATTCGATCGGAAACAGGATGATTCCGGCCTTCGACCACTGCGGTCTTAAGGTCCGGCGAAAGGCCAATCAATCCATCCGGCAGCTCGCGAAACCGTCTGGTTTCGCCCGTCTCTACAAATACGAGCAGATCGCGCCAGACCAGACAGCGTCCATTGCAGGACCAGAGGGCCGTGCGAAACTGTTCAATGGAATCCGTGCCGGAGGGTCGAGGCATCGGCCAGGAACGCGCACCGGACGAATCTTCCAGCATCCGGTGACAGAAATCACCCAGGAGAAATACGATCACATGGACGTCCGGATTGCGACTGACGCGGCATCCCCCGACCT
>CAZUJO010000062.1:0-12933 GCA_964619995.1 uncultured Leptospiraceae bacterium | reverse complement strand
GCACGGAACCGTGCGCGCGGACGCTGCGATCGGAGCGGGCCCGGTGGACGCGATCTACAAGTGCATCAACCGAATCACAGGCCTTTCGCCGGCTCTCACCGAGTTCAGCGTGAAGTCTGTAACCGAAGGAATTGACGCGCAGGGCGAAGTCACGATTCGCATTGAAGAAGCGGGCGGAACGTTTACAGGCAAGGCTGCAAGCACGGACATTCTTGTGTCGAGCGCGCGCGCTTACCTCAACGCGCTGAACCGCATGCTCTCTTCGCGGTCCTGAGGTCCTGACCTTTCGAAAGGCCGGAGTATGCGGCAGCGAATTCTGTTTCTCGGCGACAGCCTTACGGAAGGCTGGGGGCTTTTCCCCGGCCAGTCCATGCCGGATCAGATCCAAAAACACATCGACCGCGCCGGATTGCCTCTCGATCACATCAATGGCGGCTATCGTGGCGACACGACCTTTCAGGCATTGCGCAGGCTTCCGGCCTATCTCAAAGATCCGGGAATCGCATTCTGCGTAATTGAGCTCGGGACCAACGACTGGATTCAGGGATACAGTGTTTCGGATATTGAACGCGGCCTCGCAGAGATCCTGGCCGCGCTTCGCAGCTATCGCGCCGATCTGCCGGCTGCCATCGTCGAGATGAAGAGTTTCCCGGGTTACGAGCGCTCTTCGGATGACTCGGAGTATGACGGCCTTTTTGCGCGGTTTGCGGAAAAGCACGGCCTCTTTCTTCTGCCGTTTCCGTTTATGCGCGTTGCAGGCCGCGCAGAACTCAATCAGTCAGACGGGATTCACCCAAACCTTGCCGGCACGGAAATCTATGCCGCGGATCTCTGGCATTCGCTCGGACCGATTTTGCAGAAACTCTTCGGCCCTCGTTGATTCGGGCGTGATTCTGCTTAGGAATGAATCTGCCGGATGAGCCGTGCGCCTGCAAGCAGAGCAAAAAGATCCTGAATCTCGCTTTCCACGTTAGCCGGCATATCTGAAAGCTTCGCAAGGGCATCGCTCAGGATCATTCCGTTCATGAGGGCCTGAACAATGTCCGCCTGCGCATCCGAAAGCTCGCGAATGTGAATGTCCGTGCACGACCGGTATGCCAGGAGATTCTCCCGCGCAGAGAAATCAATCTCGGGAGGATCTTCATCCTCGCGGTGTTTCCAGACGGTATAAGCCGGCCCGGCAGCGCGGCAGAGAAATAGAGAGGAAACAAACTGAACCCGCGATGATTCCGAGAGAGAGCTCGTGTCTTTCGCTTCGAGTCCGCGCTCCTCTTTTGCGTGGAATAGTTCGGCGAAGAGCCATTCAAACCGCGCAAGGTCGGCGAGCAGGGGTTCATCCGGAAAATGCGCGCGAAGAAATTCGGGAAAGCTTTCGCCGTAATGCGAGAGATTGTGCGAAACGGACGGGTGCTTATCAATGTAGGCAAGGCTCACTTCGAAGAAGGCTTCATCCCCGAGAAGCCTCCAGCATCCTTCGTAGAGTTCGCCGAGGGCTTCTGTCAGCCGCGCTGTGTGCCCCTGTCTGTAAACGCTGAGCGCCTCTTCAGTCGTGAGTGTGCCCGCAGGTTCAATGCATGCCTCGAATTCGCGCGAAGATCCCCGGGCCCCGGCTTCAAAGAGTTTTTGCAGTTCGCCCAGTTTCATGTCACTTCCTCGCTGCCTGAGCGGTCCGCCTCGCCAGGTCCACTTCCGCCTCAAGAACCGAAAACTCGGGAATGTTTTCATCCCATTCGATCAGAACCGGGGCGTCCGGAAATCTCTCCATGGCAAGCGAGAACAACTCCCAGACTTCGCGGCATACGTGATCCGAGTGAGTGTCGAATAGAAACCGGCCAGTGTCTGTGTGCCCCGCGAGATGGATCTGGGCTGTAAGTTCCGGCGGAATCGCGCGAATGAAATCCTCCGCGCGAAAGGAGTGATTGTATGCGTTTACATAGATGTTGTTCACATCGAGAAGGATCTTTGCGCCTGATGAACGGGCGCAGCGAACCAGAAAATCCCATTCCGTCATTTCAGATTCTTTATACCTCAGGTAGCAGGAAACGTTTTCGATCGCAATCGACCGACCCAGTATCTCCTGAACCCGGGTCAGGTTGCGCGAGACGACGGCTGCAGCCTCTTCCGTGTACGGCAGGGGCAGCAGATCATGGACGTTTGAATGCGCGCCTGTGAAACACAGGTGGTCGGAGACAACGAATGGTTCGATTTCATCCGCAAGAGCTTTCAGCTTTCGCACGTAAGGCTCTGAAATCCCCTCTGCGCGTCCGATCGAAAGAGAGACGCCGTGCAGCGCAATCGGGAAGTGCTCGCGCATGCGGCGGAGGACTTCGCGCGGCCGCCCGTGCGAATCCATATAGTTCTCGGATATGGCTTCAAACCAGTCGACGGTGTGAGGCGCGCCGGACAGCAGAAAGGGAAAATGCTCCCGTCTGAGTCCGGCGCCGAATCCCGGGTTGGCTTTTGTCTGCACCGCGTGCAGGCGTTATACGCCTTTCATGGCGCGGATCACGCAGGCTTCCGCCGCAAGACGCGCGCCGAGGAACCGCCACGCCGGCAGAACGTCAAGCGCTGTGGCGACGGCGCCCGTTGTTGAATCGGCAATGTTGAGCGCGGTCGGGGCGATGGCGCTGACTTTTTCGCGCAGTGGATCCAGGTACGGCTTCACTTTCAGCAGAACAGAATCGATGTGCTCGCGAAGCGAAGACAGAATTTGTTTTGCCTGTTCAGCCGGTCCGCTTCCCGCAAATTCCTGGAAACGGCCTTCCTGATTTCCTGCCGCATCGAGAAGGCCGCCCATCCAGTTACCGGACGATTCAATCAGGTTGTCCGTAAACGGCAGAGCGATTTCAATTCCAGCGTAGTAGACTGCGATCTCCTGGCCCGCCGGCGTTTCGAGGAAGAGCTTCACTTTTTCCGTTACGCTGCCCGGATAGAGCGCTGCGATCATGTAGGCCAGAGCGACGGCTTTCAATGCCGCGTCGGCCGCCTGCTGCGGATCAGCCTCAAATGTGCGCTTGCGGTCTTTGTTTTTCGCCGCATCGTATGCGTTCTTGAGTCCAGTGTAAATGCCAAGGCCCGCGTCGGCTTTGTCCACGACCGACGCGACTTTCAGCGCCTTCAGCACGTCTTCTGAATTTGCAAGAGTCTTCGCACGTGCGAACAGTTCCGCGTCCTCCCGGCGAGCCACGCGCCGCACCGCTCCGTTGAGGCTGAAGTAGTATTCAAACTGGGGAGTGAAAGGGAATACAGAGAAGAGCATGCTCGTGACTTTGACGGTTGCATCGGACTCTTTGAATTCCACGAGGGCAGCATCGATCTTATTTTCGCTTACTCCGTACTGCGCCTGGATCTTCGTGCGAAGAAGATCGTCCTGCTGAACGCTGCTCTGCTGCGTGGCTTCGAGCAGCAAGAGATACGTCTTGCGAATCACGAAAACATGGATGATGCCCGCAAGCCAGACGCCGAACAGAAGATACATCGTAACATCGTCCGCAGGCTCGCCCTGCTTGATGTGATCAAAACGCTTGATTGTGTAGACGTTCAGAGCCAGGTATGCTGCGCCGAACGCCATCCAGAGCCACTTCTTGACCCGGAAGCCCGTATAAAGAAAAGCGAGGAAGGTTGTGAATCCGAATGGAATGGAAAGCAGAAGATACCAGGACTGGAACCATTCCCAGCCTTTGCCGCGTTGAGTGAGTGCCATACGGCAGTCTGGCAATGTGCAGATTGCCAGAACAAGCGAAAAATATGGACATCCGGCAGGGGAATCGCATAAGAGCGCATGCGGTCACGGAAGTGGATGCGCCTCGGGATCTTCGCCGTTGCGCTTGTGATCTGCGGCGCGCTCCTGTATGAGGGCGGCCGCTGGTTGTGGCGCGAAAAGCGCTGGAACTGGATCGTCGTGC
This sequence comes from uncultured Leptospiraceae bacterium, assembly GCA_964619995.1. Taxonomy (GTDB): domain Bacteria; phylum Spirochaetota; class Leptospiria; order Leptospirales; family Leptonemataceae; genus JAEUSB01. Next base: position 9,028 of record CAZUJO010000062.1, on the reverse strand, counting down.
ATCACACGGCTTCCGACTTCGGAAACCTGGCCTACTTTCGTGATCTTCATCAAAGAGAGAAGGGCTGGCCCGATATCGCCTACCATTTTCTGATCAACAATGGAACGGCCGGCACGGCGGCCGGCCAGATCGAAGAGAGCAATCTCTGGAAAGACCGCGAAGGCGGATACTCAACGAAAGTTCATGAAGCCAATCAGTTCGGCATTGCGATTGTTCTCGTGGGCAATTTTGAAAAGCATGCGGTTCCGGAGCAGCAGATGGAAGCTCTGCTTCATCTGATTCTCAAGCTGAAGCGCGAGCATGGAATTCCATTGAACCACATCGTCGGTCACAGAGAGCTCTGGGCGACCGCCTGTCCTGGAAAGAATTTGAATATGGCGGAAGTCCGCGCGAAGATCGCGGAGATGGAGTCGAAAGATGACGCGCGTCGTTGATACCGATTATCTGATCATTGGAAGCGGCATTTCCGGTCTCTATTCCGCGCTGATCCTGAGCGAACTCGGCCGCGTGACCATCATTACGAAAGAAGAAGTCACGGACGCGAACACAACGTACGCCCAGGGCGGCATCGCTTCTGTGCTGGCTGCGTCCGATTCTTTTGAAAGCCACATTCGCGATACGCTCGATGCAGGCGCCGGTCTGTGCGATCCCGAGGCCGTGCGCGTTCTCGTAACAGAGGGTCCCACGCACATCCGCCGTCTTATGGAGCTCGGCGCCGAATTTGATCAGGACGATTCGGGCCGGCTGACGCTCGGCCGCGAAGGCGGACACAGCGAAAACCGCATCGTGCATGCGAAGGACCTCACGGGCAAAGAAGTCGAAAACGTCCTGCTTCGCGCAGTGCGCGCCCACGGAATCGAGATCAAAGAATTTCAGAGCGCCGTCGATCTGATCACCTGCTATCACAGGGAGCAGGATCCTTATCTTCCGGGAGTTAAGCCGCCAGGTCCGAACGAATGCTACGGGGCGTACGTCTATGACCGAAAAACCTGGGAAATCTATATGATTCGCGCCCGGGCGACCATTCTCGCAACCGGCGGGGCCGGCCAGGTCTACCTTTACAATACGAATCCCGACGTTGCGACAGGGGACGGCGTCGCGCTCGCGTATCGCGCGGGGGCCGTGATTTCCAATATGGAGTTTTATCAGTTCCATCCGACGGCGCTTTATTCGCCCGGCCACCGCACGTTCTTGATCACGGAAGCCATGCGGGGCGAAGGCGGAATCCTGCGCGGGCTCGACGGCGAAGCCTTTGCAAAGAAATACGACGAGCGTGGAGATCTCGCGCCCCGCGACATTGTGGCGCGCGCCATCGACGCGGAGATGAAACGAACGGGAGCGGCGCATCTCTACCTCGATGTAACGCATCTTCCGCGCGAAACCATCATGCAGAAATTTCCGAACATCTACGCGCACTGCCTGGACCTGGGGCTTGAAATTTCGAAGGACCGCATTCCCATCACGCCGGCCGCGCACTATATGTGCGGCGGAGTCCGCACCGACGTGGACGGACGCACATGCATTGAAAATCTTTTTGCAGTGGGCGAAGTCTCCTGCACGGGGGTTCATGGAGGCAATCGCCTCGCATCAAACAGTCTTCTCGAGGGTCTTGTTTTCGCCGATCGAATCGGCAGATACTTGAAAGCAAACGGCTCGTCATCCTCTCGTCCCGCCATTCGTCCGTGGAAAAAAGACGGTCTGACGAATGCGGAGGAATGGATTCTCGTGCAGCACAACCTCGGCGAAATCAAAAGCGTGATGTGGGACTACGTCGGAATCGTTCGCTCAAACTTGAGACTGGACCGCGCGCTGCGGCGGATCGAAATGCTTTCGAGCGAAATCAACGACTTCTACAAACGAACCGTGATACAGAACAAAATCCTTGAGCTTCGCAATCTCGCGCTCGTGGGTAAGTTGATCGTGCGCAGTGCGCGCGCGCGGGAAGAAAGCCGCGGTCTGCATTTCTCGACGGATTATTCGGAAAACCGCGAGCCTTCGCTTGTTTACACGGACCTTCAGAGAAGCAGAAGCAGCGATGGCGGCTAATTTTTCGGCCGGACCGCGCTTCCTGATTCGTTTTGAGTATATGCGCACCAAGTTGCTTTTCGCAATTCCTCTGCTCCTGAGTTTCTGCGCGCGGAGCGATGTTCTGAAAGATTCGAAACTCGTGGATATGAATCGTGACCAGAGACCGGACCGAGTCTCCATGGATCACGAGGATCGCGTCTGGGTTGAGATTGCGCAGGGAGAGTCCTTTGCGCCGCCGGTTCTCTGGTGGAAGCCGGATGCGAAAATCGAGCATGATTTCTGGCTCGCCGATGTGACCGGAGACGGCGTTCCCGACCTCGTGCTCCGCTCTCTTGCCGGCGATATTCTCGTGGCGGAGGCGAAGCCGGACGGCTTTGCCCCCTCGTCCGTCTGGTTGAAAGATGCGCCGAAAACGCCGGCGTCCGGAGTTGTTTTTGAAGACATCAATCATGACGGAAAGATGGATCTGGTTCTCAAGCTCGACGGCGGCGACGACAGTTATACGGCATCCGCGAAACGTTTCGAATACAGGCCCGAAAGGAGCAGACGCAAATGAATCTGACCTCCACGCCCGAAATGCTGATCGAGGTAGTGGTTCGCACAGCAGCCGTTTACGCAGTTCTCATGATCGGCCTGCGTGTTTTCGGAAAGCGCGAAATCGGCCAGATGGCGCCGACGGACCTCGTGCTTTTGCTTTTGATTTCGAATGCAGTTCAAAATGCGATGGTCGGAAGCGACTCTTCGCTGGCCGGCGGACTCGTGAGCGCCGGCGTCCTTCTCGTCTTGAACTTCATTCTCTCCACGATTGCGTCGAGGTCTTCGCGCATCCGTAAAGTCATTGAAGGCGAGGCTGCGATCTTGATTCGAAACGGAGCTGTGATCGAATCGAACCTGCGCAAAGAGAAGCTGACGATTTCCGAGGTGGAACAGGCGTTGCGGGAACACGGCGTCTCGACGATTGCCGAGGTGTCGCTTGCGGTTCTCGAAATCGACGGCACCATCAGCGTGCTCAAAAACGACGAAGTGCCGGCTCCCGGACTGCCTCACCACCGGATCAAGTTTGTGCGTCGCGGCTGATTTTTCTTTTCTGGATCGACTTTGAGTGGTTCGGCGGGGGCGGAGCTGATTTATTAGCCACATGAAAGCAGTTCTCGCCGTCGTTCCTCTGGGTTTCCCCTGGCAAACGCTCGACCCGTTTCTATTTTGCGTGCATCACAAGGATGCCTATCCGGAAGGAACCGATGAGTTTGCCCCGGCCGCCTCGCTTTCGGGCCGCAGCATCGGCAACGATTTCTCATACAAGGACGGATGGAGCATGTACCACGGCGAAACTGTGCCGGGGTTTCCACAGCATCCGCACCGCGGATTCGAAACCATTACCATCGCACGCAGCGGCTTCATTGATCACAGCGATTCCCTGGGAGCGGCGGCGCGATTCGGCCGCGGCGACGTGCAGTGGATGACGGCCGGCCGCGGAGTCGTTCATTCTGAAATGTTTCCTCTGCTGGAAAAAGACAAACCCAATCCGCTCGAGCTTTTTCAAATATGGCTGAACCTTCCCGCGAAAAGCAAAATGGCAGCGCCCTATTTCTCCATGTACTGGGACGAAAATATTCCGCGTCTTTCGTCCGACTCGAACGGGAAGCGCACCGAGATCGTTCTCTATGCGGGCTCGCAGCCGGGGGCAGCAGGCGTGACTCCGCCTCCCGACTCCTGGGCTGCATCCGAACTCTCCGACCTGATGATTCTCACGATTCGCATGGAAGCGGGTGCGGTCTGGACTCTGCCTCGTGCGAAAGCGGGAACAAACCGGGTGCTTTACTTTTTCCGCGGAAAAGGACTCAGCATCTCCGGAGATACAATTCCTGCAGAGCATGCCGTGCAGCTCCATCCGGAATCGGATGCGGAGCTTCGCGCCGGCGATGATTGTGAAATTTTACTATTGCAGGGAAGACCGATCGGCGAGCCGGTTGCGCAGTACGGGCCCTTTGTCATGAACACAGAACAAGAAATCCATCAGGCATTCGCCGACTATCGGGCCACGCAGTTCGGCGGCTGGCCCTGGCCGGATGACGCTCCCGTGCACGGCCGCGATGCCGGCAGGTTCGCGCGTCATGCAGACGGCCGCACGGAAAAGCCGCCGGGCCGTTAAGCGGCATCCGTATTGCGACTGAGTCTCGCCTGTTTATTCTAAGCCGCATGATCCCTGGTTGACGGAAAGAACGCTGCAGTTCTTTCTGACCCGGCCTATGCGGTTTTTCGGGATGCGAAAGCGGATCTTCGTCGCCTGGGCGGCGGCCCTGTTGCTTGCATGCGACCGCTACCCGCACCCGGGCTACCTGGCGCTCGCTCTGATAGGCTCTTCCTCCATGGTTCGCGTGAGTGCATCGATTTCCAGGTTGAACGGGGTTTCCGGGCTCGTATTGAAGAATACGGTGACCGGCGACGTGCTTTCGGGAGTCACCGCGAACGGCATCGCAACCTTTCCCATCGCATTTCGCGCAGGCGGAACTTTCAACATCGTGGTACAGTCTCAGCCGCAGGGGAAAACGTGCACAGTCTCGCCGTCATCCGGAACGGCTGCTGCAAACGTTACTGTCACCGTTAGCTGCCCATCCAACGCATACGATATTTTCGTCAGCGCCGCAAGCGCTTCGCCCAACATCGGCCTCGCAGGCATGGACGCAGTCTGCAACGCGGACACGAATCGAACGCCCACCAATACCTACAAGGCACTGCTGGGCGCCTCCACGCGGAGAGCATGCACCACGGCGGGCTGCAGCGGAGGAGCCTCCGAGCATTTGAACTGGATTATGGAGCCCTCGACCGCCTACTATCGACCGGGCGGCGCGACCCTGATCGGCACGACGAGCGCTGCCGGCATCTTCGTTTTCCCGATCTCAAACGGATGGACGGGAGGCGCCCTGCACTGGACGGGCCTGAACGGCAACTGGACCTTGAGCAGCACCTGCCTTGACTGGACGTCGCTGAATCCGGCGGACTTCGCCATGCAGGGCAATCCGAATGACGCCACGAGCGCGGCGCTTGACGCATACGGCCTCATCGACTGCGGCAACACGTGGCCCAGCATCGTATGCGTTGCGCAGTAATGCAGTCTGGAGCGATTCCTTTGGTTGACGCGCTGTCCACCTCCGCCAAATTCGCCCCATGAACGGGAAAACAGCCAAACTTCTCCGCAAATTCGGCGCGAAAAAGGGCTCGAATGTGAAGGATCTGAAGCGGGTCTGGATGTCCCTGCCTGCGAAAGAACGTTTCCTGAAGCGTCAGGAAATGCTCAAAGAACTTTCCTCCGGCAAGAAGTAATCGAGTCGCTTTAAGAGCCATCCAGTCGCAGCGGAAGGTTCTCGGAACCCTGATGCGACATAATCTTTTCCAGGTCCCGCCTCAAATCCACACGAGTTCAAACGCCCCGGGCTCCGCTCGCCGGCCGTTTCAATACTCGTAGAACTTTCCTCGCTCCATCGCGTGCATGCGGGCCGCACCGTGTTTGCGGATGAAATTCATCCGCGCGCTTTCCGCTCTTTTCTGGTGTTCGGTGTAATCGCGCGAAAAGGAGAGTTTGCCCGTAGTCCAGTCGAAGACTAAGAACTGAAAGTCTGTCGCTGGGGGGTGCTGAACGGCTTTCCACGCCTCTTCCGAAAAAAAAGCAATGGCCGTCGGCGGCAGCCCTTTGTTTCGATAGACGTTATACGGCGACTTGATGCGAACATCGCTTGCAAGCAGAAAAGGGCGGTGATAGCCGAGCGCATATTCTACGGTAGGGCACGATCCAAGCGGCTGGCCGGACTTGAGCCGGTTGTAGAAGACAGAAGCCACTTCGCCGAAATTCTCTTTCTTAACGGATTCTTTTTCAACGATGCTTGCGAGTATGATGCGATCGTAGACGTTTTCTCCCGCCGCATCGTAGCGCTGCCGTGCGCGAGCGAGCAGACTTCCGAAGACCCTCGCTGCGCGGGCCGGCGCTGTTTCATCGAGCCGCTTCACGCGGTACTCGCCCGGCACAAACACTCCTTCAAATCGCCGCAGTCCTTTCTCTGAGCGCGGCAGGAATGTGAGGTTTGCCGCGAGCGAAACCTTTTCGAAGTCGGCGCAGCGGCACACTTTCGTCTTTTCAAGCCGCGCGCAGAGATCCGTGATTCTTTCACCGGGCTTCACGATCCAGGAGATCGGCGGTCTGGCCGCGCCCTTCGCGCCGGCAGCGGGGCGCGCCAGGAGATGCGGCGCAGTGAGCAGGATGCCGGCGAAAAGGGCCGCAAGAGGGACGCGGAACATCAGGCCTCGATTTCGACGAGGTTCAGGTCCGGGGACACAAGGTCGCCCACCTTGCAGTGCACGGCCTTCACTTTTCCCGATAGATTGGATTTGATTGCATTTTCCATCTTCATGGCTTCCACAATGACGATCGTCTGATCTTTCGTCACCGAGTCTCCAGGGGCGACCGGAACTGCGATCACTTTGCCTGGCATCGGGCTTCTGTGCAGCGAAGATCCGCCTGTGTCGAGATCGGCCGGCGAAGCGGCGCGCAGGCGAAATGTCTGGCCGAGGATGTGCACGTAGGCGTCGTCGCCGGCAAATAGAAATCGGCCTTTGAATTCGCCCTGCGCCGTGCGAATGACAAATGTGTCTCTGTCCAGGATCCGCGCGGATTCTACAGGAAGCTTCCCGTCAGCCTTTCCTTCTTCGGAAATCCCGATGTAAAAGCCGTCACCCTGCCGCTGGATTTCGACAGCGAAGGGAATCCCGTCCTGGACGAAATTCTTGATCATGCTCGAAAGTCGCATATGCTCGCCTCCTGTCGAGCCCTTCCCGCAGAACCCGAAATGGATTGCCCCCGAGGTCCGCCGCGGTACGGGGGGTTGTGGAAGATAAAAAGCTCGCGGACGAATGGTCGAGGCTGAGAGAGATCACGCGCATTTTGCGGGAGCCGGGCGGTTGCAGCTGGGACCGCGCACAGGACGCCGAAACCATGCGCGTCTTCCTTCTCGAAGAAGCCTACGAGGTGGTTGAGTCTGTGAACCGCGGCGATGCGGCCGCCATCCGCGAAGAGCTCGGCGATCTCCTCTTTCTTGTTTTCTTCTATTCTCGTTTGTTTGAAGAGAAGGGCGTGTTTTCCGTCACGGATGTTTTGACCGACGTATCGGACAAGCTCGTGCGCCGGCATCCCCATGTTTTCGGCGAAAACCGCACACAGAGCGTCCAGGAAATCCTGAAGAACTGGGAGAAGATCAAAGCCGAAGAGAAATCGAGCGCCGCCTCAGCCGGCAGCCAGAACCCGTCCGAGACTTCATCGGACCGCGAATCGTTTCTGCCGGCCCTGATGCGCGCGCACAAAGCGCAGGAGAAAGCCGCGCGCAAGGGATTTGACTGGGAGAAGGCATCCGATGTCCTCCCGGCTCTCGACGCTGAAGTTAAAGAATTTAAAGAATCGGTTGCGGCCCAGGAAGGCGGCCAGCGAAGAGAAGAAGAGATCGGCGACATTTTGTTCACCATTGTGAACTGCCTGCGCCATTTGAACATCCATCCGGAGACGGCGCTGCACCGGTCCACGGACAAGTTCCAGGATCGATTCAAGAAAATGTTGTCCGCAGCCGGCGAAGGCTTCCAGGATCTGCCGGCAGAGGAAAAGGAAAAACTCTGGCAACAATCCAAACAAAAATAGATCTCAAACGTTATACGACGATTGATCTGGGCGGCCCTGCTTCGTTCTTTCTGGAGGCCGAGTCTGAGTCCGACGTGGCGGAGGGATTCGCGTTTGCGCGGTCAAAGAGTCTGCCCGTGCGAGTGCTCGGCGGCGGCTCAAATCTCATTTTCGCAGATGAGGGATTCAACGGACTCGTCATGCGCATGCGTGTCCTCGGAGTAAAGCAGCAGGACTTGACGTTTCGCGTGGGAGCCGGCGAGGACTGGGATGGATTTGTTCTTCGCACGGTAAAGCAGGGTTTGTCTGGAATCGAGTGTCTTTCCGGCATTCCTGGAACTGCCGGAGGCGTGCCCATCCAGAACGTCGGCGCGTACGGACAGGAAGCGCGGGATACAATCCGCCTCGTCCGCGCGTACGATTCGCACGAAGACACGGTGGTCGAAATCGCCGCTGCAGACTGCGGATTCGGGTATCGAACGAGCCGCTTCAAGCACAGAGATGCAGGCCGCTTCGTGATCCTCGAAGTTGTTTTTGAGCTGACCCGGGAGGAAATTCCTGCCCGTTATCCGGAATTGATTCGTAAGCTGGCCGAGCCGGGCCTGGCATCGATTCAACCGCGCTCTCTGGCCGTGCGCGAAGCGGTGCTTGCGCTGCGCCGCTCCAAGTCTATGGTGTATTCGCCGGACGACCCGGATTCGATATCGTGCGGGTCTTTCTTTACAAACCCTGTGCTGTCAGAGGCCGAGGTCTCAAGCCTCGCGGAAATCGCAAAGAGCCGCGGCATTGACCTGCCGCCGATCTATCGCGACGGAGACCGCTTCAAGGTTCCTGCTGCGTTTCTCGTTGAGAAGGCCGGGTTTCACAAAGGTTATTCGAAAGGAGGCGCAGGCGTTTCTACAAAGCATACTCTGGCGCTGGTAAACCGAGGAGGGACTGCAGGCGACCTCCTGGCTCTTGCATCAGAGGTGCGCGAGGGAGTGCGCTTTGCTTTCGGAGTCACACTGGAGATGGAGCCGGAGTACGTGCCGTTTGAATTGCCTCCCGCGCCCCGATAAATTTCCTGGCGGGATGGATCATTCGGGCAGCATATTCAGCGTAGAAGAAATCGAACTCGTATTTCCGAAGTTCAACAACGAAGACAAAATGACGGAGAGCGAGATTTGCATGAAGTGCCACGGCTGCTGCACGTACGTTGCCGTGCCCCTGCAGTATCCGCGTTCGAGAGACACGGTGGATACCTATGTCTGGTATCTTTTGCACAGAAACGTGGAGATCGAAATCGACAATTACGACAAATGGTTTCTGGTCTTCAAAACCCCGTGCGATAAGCTCCTGCCC
>CAZUJO010000061.1:0-12977 GCA_964619995.1 uncultured Leptospiraceae bacterium | reverse complement strand
CATCATGGCCTATCTGAATGACCCGCTTTCATTGTATTCCATGCTGCAAATCGCAGGTCCGATTGCCGGTCAGCCGGGCGGTCCTCCAGGATCGCCGTCGTCTCTCACGCGCTTCTTCATTCCCGTCACAGTCTTCGCGCAGACTCCGACCGTGTTCTACACGCTCTACAATAAGTCCCAGCAGCCCAACTACGTGACGGATTCCGGATTGTTTGGAATCACTTACTATTTCACGCCGGGAGTCTCTCTCGATCTGCAGGCAAACCTGTCCAACGGAAACAGTGGGAGCACAAACCACGGGTCTTCGACACAGGCCATGCTTCGCATCGGCGAGCGCGATTCGTTCTATTTCGGGGCCGGTCATGTCGCGTATCCCTGGGACAGCGGCGGACAGGTTACGACTGGCTTTCTCTGGAACATCGCAGGCCCGCTGTGGGCCGACACGAGCGCTGTGGGTCAGTTTATCCGTATCCGCGACTACTCGGTCTACAATCCGACATACGACCTCACGCAGGCGTACGTTGTCTACGACCGGCGTTCGCGCGCATTCGGCGCCGGTCAGGAATCTCTGTCGCTGCGCTGGGACTGGCTGACCATCGGAGGCGGCGGCCGCTTTGGAAAACTCTACAATCCCATCCTGAATGGACAGGCAGTCCAGTACCCGGGCGAACTTCAAGCGGGCGGATTCGCGTTCGTGAGCATTGCGCCGTGGGACAATCTTCGGCTTGATGTGAACTACAGCCACGACCGGTGGCGGACGTTCGACCATGAAAAAGCAACTTCGGAAAATGTTCAAATCACCATGACAATGAGGTACCCATGAAAAAGATCACACTTGCAACGTTATGCGGCCTTTGTATGGCCGCCGCGCTCTCTGCGACCCCGGTTCAGGATTCCTACACTCTAGAGGGAGAGAGGAATTTCGCAAAGGCGCTCGAACTCATGGAGGGTCTGGCGGCGTCTGAGCCAAGAAACTACCTCGCGCACCTGCGGGCAGGATGGCTTGCCTATCTGAGCGGACAGTACGTGAAGTCGGAAGTCTTCTACAGAAAGGCTCTTGTCATCGCGCCAGATTCAATTGAGCCGCGCATGGGTCTCATGCTCCCGCTCATGGCCCTCGGCCGGTATGTGGAAGCAGAAACGGCAGGGCGCTCCGGCATGGAGAAAGATCCGAAGAACTACACGATTCGCAGCCGTCTTGCGCAGATTTACTATCTCTCCGGCCAATTCGCAGCATCCGAGAAGATGTACGGCGAACTATCCACGGACTATCCGTCCGACGGCGAAATGCTCCTGGGACTGGGCTGGGCACAGCTCAAGCAGGGAAAAAAGCCGCAGGCAAAGGAAACCTTCGGGCGGGCCGGTCAGGTTCTTCCTGGAAATCCGCGCGTTACAGAAGGTTTGAAAGCGGCTGAATAGGCCGCCCTGCCGGTGCGGCACTCAGCCAGTGCTCTCTTCCGCCGCTTTAGAGCTCTCCCCCGTGGAAAGTGCAAGAAGCGTCCAGTAAATGATGACCACGGAATCATCCTGGTAGTAGCACTGCCCGAGGCCCGCAGCGAAGAAGCCTGCGATTCCAACCGCCATCCATCGTGAACGGGCGCTTGTAGAACTTCCCGGCTCAAGGTTGCGCAAACTGAGCGCGACGAGAGCAAGAAAGAGAACGGCTGCCGGCGCTCCTCCGATTGCGGCCATGTTCAGAATATCGTTGTGCGCGTGACCGGACGGAGTCGTTTCAAGATAATACCAGGCCATCGGATGTTCGAGCGCATACTTTTCGCGCCATGCGAGCGCCGCCTCGCGAAAATGATTGGGACCAACGCCGAATAACGGATGTTCTTTCGCAGCCTCAAGCGCTCCGGTCCAGAGGATTGGTCTCTGATAGTCGGTCTGGCGGCCCGCAATCGCATCGTCCGATCCCTGCGAGTGAAGCACGATTCCCGCAAGCAACACAGCCGTTGCGCACAAGAAAAATACGCGGCGAGATCGTTCGTATACCCTTACTGCAAAATACACAGCGCAGCCGGCTGCGAGACCCAGCAGCGCCGAGCGCGTGCCGTTGAGGAAAAGCAGCCCCAGTCCGAGCAAGCCGCCGAGCGTCGCTGCGATCGATTTGCGCGATCGGTCCTGGAAGATGGAAAACAACAAGAATGGGACAATTAAAACGAGAATGCCGGCGAACGTCAGGCGGGTTGCGAGAAATCCAATGGGCCGGTAAAGAGTGATCCCGAAGATCTGTCCGGCAACATGCTGGGGTCGAATCAGAGCCGTGGACAGAAATCCCCGGCCGTAAATCCTCTGAGCCAGCCTCTGTTCGGAAAAAATCGCGCCCAGCCCGGAGAGAAGGATCACAAAGGCAAATGCGTACAAACCGAACATCACAATGCGGCGGTTCGCATCGTCCCTGCTGACAAAGAAAACATGCACGCCAAAGACGAAAAGAAACAGGTCCCCCGTTTCTCCCTTGCTCAAGTCGCGCAAATTCCCGCCCCAGATCCAGTGCAGAATTCCAGAAACGATCAACCATAGAAAGAGCGCTGCCCCTGCGACAAAAACAGCGGGGATTTCCGCCGCAATTTCGCGCAGGCTTGAGCGCCTCCGGACAGATTCGATCAGGCCGAAGAAAAGACTCAAACCCAGGAACGAATCCATGTAGCTGATAGAGATGGACGCCGAAAAGATGGTGAGAGCGGCGAAGATCGCCGGCAACCTCCAGCTGTCAGGATAGCGCATATGCGAATTTGGAATACACGGCCCCTGCCCACAACCAGTTCTTTTCGTCTCATTGGTTGATCATGGCGCTGAGAGAAGAGATTGACCGGCAGGGAAACTGGCTTTTTCGCAATCGCGGTCTGTTTCCGCTGATTCTGCTTCCATTTGCAGTCGCGGCCATGTACACCTCGGCGGCGGAGATCATTGCAGATCCGCGAAGGATTGCTTTCGAACTCGTTTGCGCGGCGATCGCTTTTGCGGGCCTGGTATTCCGGGCCATCGTCATTGCCACTACGGGAACCGGAACGTCCGGTCGCAATACAAAGAAGCAGGTCGCAGTACGCCTGAATCAGACGGGATTGTACTCCGTTATGCGACATCCTTTGTACTTCGGAAACTTCATCAGCTTTCTCGGAATCATCCTGTTCATGCAGGTCTGGTGGTTCATTTTCTTCGCATGCATCGCGTTCTGGATCTACTACGAGCGCATCATGTTCGCGGAAGAAGAGTTTCTCAGGAAGATTCATGGAGAGGCTTTCCTCGCATGGGCGGACAGAACTCCTCTTATTTTTCCTTCATTCAAGAATTTCAAGCCGGTTGAGATGGAATTCTCCGTAAAGAATATCGTGCAGCGCGAGTATCACGGAGTGCTTGTGCTCAGCGTCGTATTCTTTGGCCTTCATCACCTCATGTGGAGCGTTGGAAGATGGAAAATTGTTCTGGATATGGAATGGCTGGCCGGCCTCGGAGTCATCGTCGTTCTTTATCTGTTCATTCGTTTTCTAAAAAAACGCACCAGGTTCTTCGAAGATCCTGCGCGTTAACGATCCTGACCGCCGTGACTTTCGCGGCGTCCTGTGCGCGCCCGTTCGGAGCGGATCCTGATACGGCGGAAACGCTGATCGGCGTTTACGGACTCGTCCGCCCCGTAAATATTCCACGCTTTGCCTATGTGCCTCTGACGGGAGGAAATATTGGGGCATACACAGTCGGCAGAACCAGCGGCCTTCTTTCGTTTACGGCGGCGTATGTGACGGGATTGAGCCCTTCCGCCGTCGTGGCGGATGCAACGAATCGGTTTGCGTATGCGACCGGAGGCACGAGCCTCTACGCGGCCACAATCGATCAAACTACAGGCGCGCTTGCGACAGCAGGGACCACCGCGACGGGCGCAGCCCCGAGCGCGCCGAGGATCGATTCAACCAATCGGTTTCTGTACCTTGTAAGCGGCCCGGGCACCATTGCCGGCTACACAATCAATTCTCTGACCGGCGCTCTTACGGCGATCGGTTCGTGGAGCGCCGCTTCGCCGTACAGCAAACCTGTGCTCCATCCAAGCGCTCCTTATCTATATCTGCCGACCAACTCCGGAATCTATCAGTATTCGATTGATCAGACCACAGGCGCGCTGACGCAGATCGGAATTGCTGTCGACGGGGGAGCTGCGGGAGCTTTTGATTTCGACAACCAGGCCAGATTCGCGTACCACGCATACAGCAGCTCGATTACGGTATATGCAATCGGTTCGAACGGCGTTCTCACTCAGATACAAACGATAGGCGGCATATCTGCTCCGAGCGGACTGATCCTTGAGCATCCGTCCAATCGCTTCGCATACCTCACAAGCATTGTTTCCGGATCCACGGTGATGATGTACCTGGTGAATCCTTTTACGGGACTGCTCACGCCCACAGGGAGCGTGAACGCAGGAACAACAACCGGCGCCCTTCGCGTAGAGCCCTCGGGCCGCTTCGCATATGTTTCAAACCAGGGCTCTTCGGATATTTCTCAGTACTACATAGATCAAATTTTTGGGACGCTCACGTACATGGGTTCGGCTGCCAGCGGAGCCGGCGCAATCGTCTGCACTCCCGATCCCACCGGCCGGTTCTTCTATTCGCCGAACCTGGGCGCGAGCTCAATCAGCGTCTTTTCCATCGACTACGCAAGCGGCTTCCTGCGGCCCATCCAGACGATCTCGCCCGGGGGCGGGCCGACCTACGTCGGTCTCGTCTCCTATTCGTCGCCCGCTGCCGCGCAATTCTTCTAGACGACAGGTTTCGCCGACGAACGATGCGGCATGAGAATCTTCGCCGCGCTTCTGATCCCGTTCCTCCTGATTCATCCGGCATGCATGACGATCAACTGGCACCGATCCATTGTTGAAATGTCCTCTCCGGCTGCGGAGTTCACTCCTTATGACGGCGGCAATCTATCCTTCATCAAGGGTCAGTATCTGGGTATACAGAAGCACGAAGGAAAGGACTGGCATGCGATTTCGCTTCCCGATACGCTCATCGGGCAGCGCCGCAGACTGCTTCTTCTTTTGCCCGTGAACGGACCGGGAGATCCCATCATCACAGAAAGCGAAGAGCAGCCAACGATGCCGGCGTTTACGGCATTTGCGATTCGACAGCAAACCTGCTGCATGAGTTCCGAACAGTTTCAGGCAGTTCTCTTCATCAAGGCAGGGGAGGCTTCTGACCCTGAAACGATTCTGCGCGAACAATTCAAGCAGGCCGGGGCGTTCGCGCCGGACGCAGAAAAGCGCGCAGTAATTGTGCTCGATCAGGCGAATGTTTCTTCTCTCACCCTTCAGGGAGCCCTGTGGCAGAAAGAAGGGGGCCGGTGGATTGCGAAAGCCACGCATGCTTCCGTCAACGATTATGATGGAAAGTCATTTCGCCTGGAATGGCGCGCAAGAAGCCGGGTCGGCGTCGCATTTTCCTATGCGCTTTATGCAGTCACGGTGCCGCTCGACATCGTCACTTCGCCGTTCCAGCTGCTCGGCGTGATTGGAATGCTCATCGTCGGCCCTGGCGCCAAATAACTTCAGCTTCCGAGAATGACGCGAAGAACAAAAGGCGCCCTGGACCAGAAATCCTGTCTGCGCAGAACTCGAAGAAGGTACGAAACGCACCACATCGCGGCCGTGAGAATTGCATAGAGCACGAGGAACTCGGAAAGATGGGCAAGAGGTTCATGATCCGAATTCGTGAACCTGGGATTGAAGAACCGCTCGATGAAAATATAGTGCAGAACGTAAAGCGGCATCGACGCTGATCCAAGGACTGCGAGGGGGCGCAGAACCGCCGCTTCCCCCGCCATGCTCAAAAGGACATACAAAAACCCTGTCACAAAGGACGCGGTGAGCACATAACCAACCGAAGGTGGATAGAACATTTCGCTGTAGTTTTCGCGCACGAACAGCTCGCCCGGAAACGCTTTCCAGATCACAGCAGAAGCGAGAAGGCCCACCAGGAGTCCAATCAGAACAGGGAGCCGCCAGCCCTCAGCGAGGCTTTCGTATCTGCGGCGCAGAGGATCAAGAAGCGCGCCAAGGAAAAACAGTCCGACCCATGGGAAAATCGGAAAATACCCGTCCACGATCCATTGCTTCGCAAGTCGTATAAGAACCGCAGAATCGAACAGCTTCGAAACGGTCGAAAACTCCAGGTAGTCCGGCGTCTCTTTATATCCGAGCAGATCCTGCATCGCCGGCGTCAGACCCAGAATGAGCGCCGTCACAACGACTTTCGCCGCGAACTGCATGCGAAAGAAGAAAGGAACCAGCAGCGTCGCAAGAGCGATGATGTAGAGCACATCCACGCTGAACAGCGGAACCAGGCCCGTCTCTGCGTCCATAAAGCATGCAACACCAAGAATGACAAATCCGCGCTTCCAGTAGTAAGAACCGGGGCGATTTTTCTCGGCCTGCAGCCAGCCGGCCAGATGGCCGCTAATCATGACAAAGAGCGACGCGGCGAACGTGCCGATCAGGCGAAACCACAATGGATGCGGCTGCACGAGAACGTTTCCCGCAAGATTGGCCCAGAACATCGTAAGCAGCGCGACACCACGCTCCAGGTCTACTGTATGGTTTCTCGTTTTGTTTGCGGTCATTTCTTGCTTCCCATTGCCTCGACGCCGTCCCATCCATCCGGGATTCCGAACTCGCGTATTTTCGCCAGTCTCCGTAGATACAGCGATTTAAAGAGAGTTTCGCTCGCCGCGAAATCTTTCGCATAATACAACTGGAGCGCTTCATTGAGCGCCGTCCGCGTGGCAAGCCTCAGGCCGATTTCCTTCGACTCAAGCCCGTCTATGATTTCGTAGATGCCGAGGGCCTGCTTCTTTCCTTTCACGCGGATCTTTCCCAGGAAACGCATCTCGAAAAGCTCAGGATGCGGCAGAAGAGAGCGCGCATAGTCGCTGATCAGAATTCGCGAACCGAACGTCTTGGTCAATCCCTCGAGGCGCGAGGCCGCATTCACCGCGTCAGAAATGACTGTGGCCTCCATGCGGCCTGCTTCGCCGATGGTCCCCAGAATCAAATTGCCCGTGTGAATTCCGATACCTGTTTTGATCGGCGCGTGTCCTTCGCGACGGCGCTGTTCATTAAAGAGAAATAATTCGCGCTGCATCTCTATGGCAGCGAGCACTGCGTTCTCGGGATTCTGTGGAAAGAGAGCCATAATGGCGTCCCCGATGTACTTATCGATGAATCCTGAGTGTTTGCGAATCACGGGTCCGACCCGGCCGAGGTACTGATTGATGAATTCAAACGTTTCTCTGGGACTCATGCCCTCGGAAAGCGTTGTAAACGACCGGATATCGTTGAAGAATATCGTCATCTCCTGCTGAGTCTGATCACCTAAATTGACATCAATGATCCTGTCGCGTCCGAGCAGTTCGAGAAAGTTGTGAGGAACGAACTTCGTGTACGACGAAACGATGCTGCGCAGCTGATCCGTGAGCGCGGCGGCCTCGTCTGCGGATTGCTTCATGCGGCGAACCATCACGTTAAAGCTCTCCGCAAGTCTTCCGAACTCGTCACGCGTTCGAAGCGTGACCTGGGTCTCCAGGTTTCCTGTGGACAGTTGATCGACACCAACCGTCAGAACTCCGAGCGGCTTCAGAAATGCCCGCGCGAAAACCACAGACAGGAAGCCAGTCACGACGAGGATCGCTCCGAATATCTGAATCGTAGTCGTCTGGAACGACCGGCGAAATGCGTCGAGTTCGCGGGTGTAAACCTCGGCAACAACGAGGCCGCGAAACCCTCCGGTCTCGTCGTGAATCATCGCGTACGAATACAGGACGTCGCCGTAGTTTGTGCTCCGCGCATGATCTTCCGTCGAATCCACGTTTTTTCGGATCACTGCCTTCAGCGCCTGAAGATCGCCGGCATCGCCGATATACTCTTCGCCAGGACGCGAGATCGGTTCTCCGTGCGGAACCAGATTCATGCTGATCTGTCCCTGATTGGGAAGGCTGTCTTCTCCGCTCCTGTGTTCCATATCATACGTGTTTGATGCGCCCTTTACGACCAGCGGTCGCGCGCGTACGAGCGTGAACACACGCTCACCGTTGAGAGACATGGTTTTGTCCTTCTGATCAACGCCGACTACAGTCTTTCCGGCCGGCCCCTCCACTTCAAAGGTCGCGCGGTATTCTTCAGAGCCGTAGTGCACCACGATCGCTCCATCTTCCGCAACATGAAGGAACACGGAGATGTTCGCCGCTTCGATCCAGATCGTGTCGTATTCGAAACGCCCCCCGTCCACAGCGTAGAACAACTTATCCTGAGCTGCGTCATAGTTCAGAGTGTAGAGATAGGTGACGTACGGCTCGGATTCTTTAACCGACTGAAGGACGTGCAGCATTCTCTGATATTCCGGGCGATTTGCGTCGGTCTCCGACCGCAGACGACCGTGCACCTGGGAATCCATGGCGAAAGCGCAGGTTCGCGTGATGGACTGCAGATGAGCCTGAAACTTGCGAAAATACTGGTCGCTTGTGATGCGAAAGAGAAGAATCCCCAGCGCCGCGAATGTAATCAACTGGAGAAAGGCCAGTCCAAGAAAGACCTTGAAGCGGAGCGTGCGAAACATTCTGAATCGATCCATCACGACTCTCTGGCCTGGAGCAAATACGTGCGCATTTTGCCTTTCCCTTTGATTTCCATTTCGCCGCGAAGTTCCATACGGTACGTATCCGCGAGCCTGCGGTAAACGTCTTCCGACACATGAATCGCTCCCGCAACTCCGTGCGATTCCATGCGGCTTGCAACGTTTACAGTGTCTCCCCAGAGATCGTACACAAACTTCTTGTCGCCGATGATTCCCGCAACCACCGGACCCGCATGAAGACCAATGCGCAGATCCAGCGAGCGCCCCTGGCTTTGTGCGATGGATTGCAGCATTTCGCGCATCTCAAGCGCCATATCGGCCGCCGCCCGCACGTGGTCTGGATTCATTGAGGGAACACCCGCGACGGCCATGTATGAGTCGCCGATCGTCTTAATCTTCTCCAGACCATGCTTCTCGCATAACATGTCAAAGCCGGAAAAGATCTCATTGAGTATGGCGACCAGATTCTCCGGAGAAAGACTGCCGGAAAGGGGCGTAAAGCCGACAAGGTCTGCAAACAAAACGGTCGCGCTGTCGTATCGGTCCGCGATCAGGCGCTCGCCTGACTTCAATCGATCCGCAATCGCCGGAGGCAGAATGTTCAAAAGAAGCCGGTCCGATCTCTGCTTCTCCGCCTGAAGATCCTTCTCGACCCGCGCGGTGCCCTGCTGCGCATACGCAAGTCCCCAGAGCAGCGTGAGAGGAGCCGCAAGATACAAGAGGTACGCGCCCGCGGCTGCTCCTGATGGAGAAAGGATCACGCGCGGCGGAAACATCTCTTTGATCGGAATGGAAGCCGTAAGCAGCGCAACGCTGAGAAAGCTGAGAAAGTAGAGAGAATATTTCTGCGAAGGCGAAATAAACAGAATTGGAAAACACACAAGCGGAAGAAACAGCAGTTCG
Source organism: uncultured Leptospiraceae bacterium (assembly GCA_964619995.1). Lineage (GTDB taxonomy): Bacteria > Spirochaetota > Leptospiria > Leptospirales > Leptonemataceae > JAEUSB01. Next base: position 3,453 of record CAZUJO010000061.1, on the reverse strand, counting down.
ACCGCATTCTGACGGCCGACCATCAATGCGCTCACTGCCACAGCGGCATTCACGGCAAGCAGAAGCAGAACGCGCATTGTGCGAAAGTGGCCCAGGGAATTCAGCACGAAGCCTGTAACGGAAACGAGAATCACTCCGGCAGCAGCGGCGGGCGGCTCGATCCTCTGCCCGTCGTTGAGTAGAACAAAGGGGATCAAGAGACCGATCGCCGTGACAATTCCAAGAAACGCCAGCTGGTTGGAGAGAATGATCCGCTTTCTTTCCTGAAGAGTGATACCAGGCCTTACGCCAATTTCAAAAACTCTGCGCAGTGCGTTCATGTGTTTTTCTCTCCCGATTTCCGATCCACGTATTCGTCCATGCGCGATAAGAGCATCCACCATTCGGACTTGTCCTTTCTGTAAGAACGGACCGCGCCTGCCCGAACGAGGATCTTGCGCAGCTCATCGTCCGTGAAGCCCCCGATGCTTTTGCGGATCATGTCAAACGACCGTTCTACAAAGTTGGGATGACTTAAGTAATGCCGGGCCGTCTCCTCGGCCGCAAAGTCCGTCTTCAGCTGCAGGCGCACAATGGCGGCCTGGTGCCGCTGGGTCAGGATCTGACCGACCAGAGAGATTCCACCGCCAATGAGGGCGCCCGTCAGCGCGGTGAGGATGGGAAGGTATTCGGTCATGGTCGGAAACTCTCAGAATGCCGGCTCGGTGCAATTCGAAAATCCCAAAAATCTGTCACAGGCCGGCATTACAGTGTTCCCATGACTTTCTTCAAAGGCTTCCGTGCCGACTCCCTGTTTCGACTCTCCTCTCGTTCCTTGCTCGGCCTCTATGCCTGCTTCATCACGATCGACGTCGGAAGCGCCTCATCGGACCTTCCGGCCTCGAAAGCGCTGAAGTTCACCTCAATCATCATCTGCGCCCTGCTTTGCGTAAGCCAGCTTTCCTTGAAATACCAGAATCTCGGTAAGCAGACCGCCGGCCGCGGAAATGCATCCACGGCTTCGGATTTGCTCCTTGTGTGCGCTCTCTGTCTTACGACTCTTGCAGACTTCCTGCTCGGAGTTGCGGGAGTCTTTCTGCCTGGAGTCGCTGTCTTTGCCCTCGTTCATGTGATATACGTTAAGCGGCATTTGCGAGGAATCGAATCGCTTCCCCGCGAAGCAGTTCTCGCTCTGGTGTGCGGCGTTTTTGCCGCTTCTGTGTGGTGGATCTCAGCCCCGCTTATGAAGAGCGCAGGGCTTCTCGTCCCTTCGATTCTGTACATTGTGCCTCTTGCTGCGTCCCTGTATGCCGGCTGCGGCGTCTGGATCCGTTCACATTTCGGACGCGAAAACAAGATTCGAATTTCGATCGGCATCAGCCTGTTCTTTGCCGTAGATATCGGCGTTGCTTACTTCCATGCGCTTCCTCAGGGCCCGGTGTCGACCTGGCTCGGCGTTGGAATCTGGGCCCTGTATCTGCCTTCGCAGTGGATGCTTGCCCTCAGCGCATCTCGTGACGAAAATACGCGGCAAATATCTCCCGGGTCGCCTTCGCAACCTCTCTTTCCATTCCTGCTCGCTCGCTGAAAACAGAGCCCGATTCAATCTGTCCCTTCGTTAAGACCGCCATATCCCATCCCTCAAGCAGAGTCAGGGATTCAGGTGGCACAGAAAGCCTGTGCTCGAACACATGCCGCATAACGTTGTCTTCTGAGAAATCGCCGACGTGCCGAAAGCCCTTCGCATCCAGATTAATTTCTTCCTTGAGCTCCCGCATGAGCGCTGTTTCCGCGTCCTCGCCTGCTTCCAGGTGTCCGCCAAAAAGTCCCCACTGTCCCGGATAGCGGATGTGCGGTACATTGTCCCTGAGCTGACAGAGATATCCCTCGCCCCAGGGAAGAATGCAGATCGCAACGCGCACCATGGGTAAACGACAGTCCCGGCCGCGCCGGGGTCGAGCAAAACGCGCGGCATCTGCGCGCGCTGATTTCTGATTGAAAGCTCCTCACCCCGCGCTCAGATGGATTGTGTTTGATCCATCGCAGAACTATTTCGTGCGCGGACTCTTGCCCGAGTGGAACTACCGCATCGTCGTCGGCTCCATTCTTCCCGCCGCTCTCGAAGCCGGAAAGCGGCACCACGCATCCGACCAGATGACGGCGCTCTTTGGCGAGGCCATGCTCGGCGCGTTTTTTCTCGAATGCGCCGGATCGAAATCCGATGCGCTGAAAACATGTCTGCACCTGGAATGCGAAGGCCCGGCGCGGCGCATCATCGCGTTCGCGTCGGTGGAAGGCCAGGTACGCGCCCATGCAGCCGTTCCCGATGCAGCCTGGGAAGGAAGCCTGGAAGAAGGGAAAGGCACGGGCTTCGTGAAAGTGACCCGATGGTTTTCAGACAGCAACATCTACACATCAAGCGTGGAGATGCGAAAGGGCACGACGGCAAAGAATCTCGAGGACTATCTGACGCGTTCGGATCAGGTGCAGGCATTTGTAAAAATCCAGACACTCCTCGGGCCGCGCTCTGAACCCGAGCGCATTTCCGGCTGCATGATTCAGGCGCTGCCCGGCGCTTCCGCGTCCGATACGGACCATGCTCTCGGCTGGCTCACATCCGCCTGGCCGGAGCTGGGCGCAGACATGGACTACCGGGAAAGCATTCTGCAGAAGTCACCGTTTCGCACCATGGCTGCAGGGCAGTTTCAGTTCTACTGCGATTGTTCAGAGGAACGCGTGAAAAGCATGCTGACCGCGCTCGGAAAGGAAGCCGTGCATGAAGTTCTGCATGAATACGGTTTTGTAGAAGTATTCTGCGAATTTTGCCGCGAACGGTACGAATTCGGCGAAGAGCAGATTGCAACGTTATTCGAACACTGAGGTGCCGCGATGCCAAAAATCAATTGTCCAATTCCCGCGCCGGCGGCTGAGTGATCGCATGCAGGACGTAAGCGGACTGTACCGGTACACGCACATGACCGACGCGGGTCAGACCGTAACGATGATGCTGTCTCTGACCCAGGTCGGCACACAGATACGCGGAAAGCTTCGCTCAATTTTTGCCGCAGCGGGCGAAGATCAGCTCTACTATACAGAAGAACATGAACTTCAGGGAGAATGGTCAGACGGACCCATTCTTCTTTCGCTGCCGCACGGAGAAATTCGCGTGCGGGCGGTTGCGGGCGGACTTGAAGTGACCCGCGAACAGACCGAGCTCTGGAAAAAACTATAGCAACGTGAACTATTTCACGCGCGCTTCGAATTCGGAGCGGAATTCTTTCAAATAGCTCGTCATGGGCATGATGGCCGCATCCGAGAGAGCGCAGATGGTGCGGCCGCGCATGTTGTTGCATACGTCGTTGATCAAATCCAGGTCGGACTTCTGACCGTGGCCTTCGTAAATCCTGTGAACCAGTTTCTCGAGCCAGCCCGTTCCTTCGCGGCAGGGCGTGCACTGCCCGCAGGATTCATGAT
>CAZUJO010000060.1:0-13015 GCA_964619995.1 uncultured Leptospiraceae bacterium | reverse complement strand
CCCTCGGCCACATAATGCCCCTCGCCATACTTGGCTGTTCCTTCGATCAAATACCCGCAGGCATGACATTGAACCCGCAGCTTTAAAGCCTGTGCCATCCTACATTCTCGACCATAGACATCCTGACATACACACCTTGTCCGACATACACATGACAGCCCGCAATCCCCTGTCGCCATCCACCCAACAACACGAAACGGGGGGGCCGGCGCGCCGCAGCAAACGAACAACAGAAAAAAAAAGGGGGGGGTCCGTGGCGAGCCGACTAGAGGATTTCGTGTATGCCCATAAATAGGCATATGAATAGATGCCTGTTGGGCATTGGCGGGAAGATTATCGGGCAGTAGTTATGATTATAAATAAGCTGATTAGGAGGCTGGGCTGCGGGTCTTTTTGCGAGACTTGCCCTGCTCTGGCTGGTTCAGGGCTTCTTTCTGAGCGCGTCTAACCATGTAGAGGTAGTGCCGGACATATTGAGTGTAGGGTTCCGGGACCTCTCTCGGATCGAAGTCAGCTGGCAGCTCAAGGACTCGCTTTACGAGGGCTGGCGTAAAGTCGTCCTTCTCCGAGTTCATGAGGATCTCGAGCTTTCTGCAGACTTCGTGGTCGTTGACCTCAACGCTCATCTTCCGCATGAGGGAAAGGAGTTTTCCGATACCGGGTTTGCCGCGGGCCATGGGCAACCAGTTTTTCTCGGAGACCTGGGTGGGCAAGCGAAACCCGGTCAGGATGTGTGCATGAATGCGGGCAGCGGAGGTTGTGCGCGTTCTGCCCCTGCCCCGCTGGGTCCGGGCGGGGCGAGCGCGGCGCGGAGGGGATTGTGCGACAGCGCAACCCTGTGGGGGGAAGCAAGGACGCCCGATGAGCGGATGGAGCCAGCAGGGACTTGCGCTACTGAGGGAGGGCAAGCACGCACGGGATGGAACACCCATGGCATCGCGCAGGTGGACGCAGGCATGCGCAGGCTCGTCCCGAGTTCATGGCGTGGATCAGGGCGTCCGTACGGCAGAGGATGGACGGCACGTGATGGGCCGTCTCGTGGGGCGGTCAACTTCAGGGAGACTTCAGAGGGACTCCGGGATAGCCGCGAAACCGCCATCGTCCTGGCGACCGAGAGGTCGCGTCCCGCGCTTACGCGCAGAAAGGCAAGGCTGATATCCTGGGACAACCGGGCTGGAAGATCAGCGAGAACGGAACATGTACCGCTTGCAACGCGCTGACCGGAAGCCTGGAGCGATGGCGAGACAGGAACCGCAATTGCCGATTGGAGCGAATGCTGCGGTTTATATAAATGCTCAATATTAAGCATTTTTGGCTGAGCATGGGCTGCCCCCGACCCGATGGTCGCAGAGACCGAGAAAAGTGCCATTGCCAGGCCCGTCATGGGGCCATAGTATCGGCCTTATACCGAATTTCAAGCAGATTTTTCTGCAATTTTTGTCAGTCGGAACTCGCATTCCCAGAAATAGATCTGGTCCTCTTTGTCGGGCGCAGACTGTCTGCGTTGCCGAATCAGCCCCAGCAAGTCCCGGGCAACGGGTGGTTTCATCTGGTCGAGCTCAAGATCGAAGATATCACGCTTGCCCTGCTCCAGTATGGATGCCATTCGGAACAGCTCATCGAGGTGTGCGAGTGTTGCAGCGACCGCCGCAAGATCCTTCTGCTTGCGCTCGTTGCGAATCATGAGCTGAAGGAAAGTTCGGACAAACTCGATCTCCTCGGAAGTCATGCGAAACTCGGTGAGCAGTCGCTTGACCCGGTCGAGCTCCAGATTGCGCAGGTGCAGCCTGGCGAGAAAAACTGGATTTTGGACCAGCTCCTCCCCCTTTCCCTGATCGACAAGGTCCGTGGCGCGAACGCGCCTGTGGTCCGTTTCTTCATGAGGATGGGCGGCCGCATGCAGAACGAGCGTCTGGATCTGAGGGAATTTCACCTTCATGGACATCAGATCGATGCGCGGGATGCCCTCATCGAGCACGACCGTCCAGCCCGGCTTTTTCGGATCTTCGCCCGAAAGGAACTCTTTGACATCAGGAAAATAGGAGCGAGCTACCGGCACCTGCTCCACATCCGGAATCGGCGAGGGAAGCTGCAGCGCCCTGTCCTGCCCTTCGGCAAGAAGCCGGTAGGGGAGCACGACGCGCCCTTTGCGCGCCGGATAGGCCTGAACCCCGGTTGGCCCGGGCGAAAACGACTGGCCCAGCATCGCCAGACGGAGCAGGGGGTAAGAGCGGGTGGCACCGGCGCGGGTTACTTCCACGGTTCCGTCGTCCTTAACGAGGATCCGTCCCCCCTGTATCTGAAATTCTGCCGGCATAGGACAGGCATGCCCTGCCCTGCCCTACTGTAAACCGTATTTGGCGAGCTTGTATTGCAGCGAGCCGCGGGAAATGCCCAGCGCCCGGGCCATCTGCACCTGATTTCCCCCGTGCAGAGAGTACGCTTCGAGAAGGAGCCGCCTCTCCAGATCCGCCGTTCGGCGCCTCAGATTGAGGGTGTCCGATTCTTCGATACTGGAACTGCCGAGGCGCAGTTCTTCTTCGCGAATCGAGCCTCCGGCGCTGAGCAAGTAGGCCTGCTCAAGGGTCGCTCGCAACTCGGCCCGATTCCCGGGCCACTGGTATGCAACGAGAGCCTGAACCGCTTGAGGACTTGCCTGGACCCGGCGACCGTATCGCAGGCGAAGCGATTCCAGGGTCGACTCAATCTCAGACTCGAGGAGATCCTTGCGTTTCCGCAGGGGCGGGAGCGTGTAGCGGTGGGGCTCAAGAAAGGCCCAGAATGCAGCCGAGAAGAGGCCGGCTTCGGAAAGAGAGGCCAGATCCTGGGCTGTGCTGAAAATCCAGAACGGCTCGCCTCCCCGGACCAGGTAGTCAAGAAGTCTTGCCTGAACCGGAAGCCTGAGCTCCGCAACTTCCTGAATGACAATGGCGCTGCTGCCGCGCTCCACGAGAGGAACCACTGCGCCCTCGCCGCCCAGGCGCACCCCCGCAGAATCGCCAAAAAGCTCTCGAGCCTGGACGGCTCCCGACAGGCGGCCCGGATGAAAAAACTCGGCAGACCGGGAGTCTCCAAATCGATCCGAGACAAAGGCCTCGATGAGCTCGTCCCGACCGGAGCCGGGCTCCGAAACAATCAAGACCGGGGAGCGGGTTGACCTGAGCTCGGACAGAGACTCTGAGACCCAGAGCTGCTGGTGAGCCACTTCCGACCGGGCCAGCAGCCCGCCCAACAGGCCCGGAACCAGACTCCCGAAGTCGAGCTCCGCCACAAGCAGGCGGCCCGGATTCCCGGGCCGGTCAAGAGCAACCCAGACCTCCCGGCCCGGCAATGAAGCCTCGGCCCCCTCCACACGCTGGCAGCCGGACTCGAGAGCCAGCGCCCATTGATCGGGATCCGACAGAAAGGCGTACACGAACGGATTGCGATAACCGGCGCGCTCCACGACCCGAAACGACCCGCCTTCCCGGACAAAAAGAGTGTAGGGAGACCCGCCCAGAATGCGCGAAATCAGGCTCATGACACCGCCCGTCGGACATCCGACATCCGCGCCCATCGCCCGCCCGGGGGTGCAACTGTCGGACGTCCGACAGTTTTTTGCGCTGAACCGCTTTTTCTTGTTGACTCCATTGCTTCCTTTATTATGTCACATCAGAACATGAAGATCACAGCCATCGCCGTGGCGAACCAGAAGGGCGGGGAGGGGAAGACGACGACTGCGATCAACCTCGCCTACGGACTTGCCAGAAGAAAGCACCCCACACTCCTCGTGGACCTGGATCCCCAGGCCAACACCACAGGCATATTTGCGCACCCCGATCAGCTTGAAAAGTCATTGTACGACGTCTTTGTTGGCAAGGCACGACTCCAGGAAATCCTGCTGTCAACTTCAGATCCGAACCTCAAGGTGGCACCGGCCAAGATCAGCCTCGCCGAGTTCGAAGCTCTGCACAACAATGTGGACGCTCCCTTTGTCATGCGCGATGCCATCAAGAGTCTGTCCGGTTTCGAATTCGTAATCATGGACAGCCCGCCCAGCCTGGCCCTCCTGACGATCAACGCGCTGGCCGCAGCCACGCATGTAATCATCCCGACGCAGCCAGAGAAGTTTTCCATCGATGGAATGAAGGCGCTCCAGGCGACCATCAACTCAATCAAGAACCGGATCAACCCGGACCTTTCCATCCTGGGAGCGCTGATCACGCAGCTGAAGCCCAAGACCGTTCTCACAAAAACGATCCTGCCCGTGGTCTCCCAGTTCTTTCATGTGTTCGAGCAGACTGTCAGTGACGGGGTCGCAGTAGGGGAGAGTCATCTCGCCAGAAAGAGCATTTATGAGTACGCGCCCGATTCGAGGCAGGCAAAAGAATACAACGACTTCATAACGGAGATGCTCCGTGAGCTCAAAAAATAAAGAAATCGGTCTGCTGGCGGACGTTTTCCGCAAGGAGACCCTCGATGGAACGATTACGAAGCTGCGGCTGGATCAGATTCGGCCTTCCGAGTACCAGCCCCGCCAGGATCGACTTCGAGAAGTAGATGAACTTGCTGCCAGCATCAAGCGGGACGGCCTCCTCCACCCCATCGTGGTCACAAAAGAGGGTGACCACTATCGAATCATTTCCGGAGAGCGTCGCTACCATGCGCTGAAGAGCATCGGAGCCCGGGAGGCTGAATGCAGGATTCTGTCCCGGGAGGCCAAAGACCTCCATCGAATTGCCATCATTGAAAACCTCCAGAGAGTTGACCTGACGGCACAGGAAGAGGCCGTTGCCCTTCTAAAACTCAAACGCCAGGAGAATTACAGCGATCAGGATCTGGCAGATCGTCTGTCGAAGTCGCGCAACTATATCACGGAAATCCTCGGAGTTGCCTCGCTGCCGGTTGATGTGCTGAAAGAGTGCCTGGATGCAGGCATTCATAGCAAGAACCTGATGATTCAAGTGGTGCAGGCCTATAAGCGGGGAGAGTATAAGAATTTCGTTGCTCAGTTTCGCGCGGGACAGATTCAGACCGTTCGAGACGCAAAGGAATTCAACCGCCCGACAGGGAAAACCCCTCTCAAGAAGAAGGCCACCCCGGCACCGCGCGATGTACCTCGAATCACAGCTGATAAGAATGTGATCAAAATCCAGTTTCAGACCGACGAATCTGCCCGCGAAGCCCTGCAGAAGATCCAGCGGCTCTTCCGGAGCTGACCAGGAAAAAGCAGTTTTACTCAGGCCTCACAACAGGCGATACTAAGTAATACTTAGGAAATGCCTGGATTTTTTTACGAAAAATGATTTGACGTACCCGTTATGCGACATAATTCTTCGGATGTCTCTTTACCGAAAGGGGAGGGGACGCGCGCGAGCGCAAAAAAAAGCCTTCCGCTGGAACGGAAGGCCGGGGTTTCAAGATTATGTCACATAACTGCACACAGTACAACATTTTGTCAATCATATTGATTTCTCGGCTCTAAAAAAGATCTGCCATGAAATCAGATTCTCTGCCATTCGCCAAGCTGGTGGTGGCGCTCTTTGACACCGGCCTCTGGGCACGAATGTCTGCGGCTGCTCGAGCTCTCTACCCTGCCTTGTTACGCTTTTCCGATGGGCGGTTCTCCCCTGTCTTTCCGAGCACGACACAGCTGATGAAGCTGACTGGATTTAAGCAGAAACGCAGTGTGCGGGATGCCCGAAATGAGCTGGTCGACCTCGGTCTGATCAGCATAACCTCAGGAACCGGGAGGAAAAACACCTACTACCACTTTCGCTTTGACTGGGTGGGGGGCACACAGATGCCCCTCTCGGGAGTCGCGTCACACCCCTCTGAGGGGGCCGGGCATGCTTCGGAGGGGGTTCCTGGCGGCATCTCCGCAGGGGCATCACAGCTCTCCCCGCATAACCAGATCCATATAACCATAACCAATCATCTAGAGAACCGGTTGCCTGCGGAATTGCAGGGGATGATCGGAAAATTCGGAGAGGACAGGGTGCGCGGGGCTGTCTCCAGGCTCACCGAAGCAGGGCTGCCTGCAAACGCAGCAAACGTGGAAGGGCTGCTTCACCATGCGCCGGAATGGAAATCCTTGCGAGACCGCCTTGCATCCTCTCTGTCCCGGGAGAGTCTGCGCATCCTGGAGCGAAGTCTGCTCGGTGAAGCGGAGGGAGTCCTTCGCTTTCGTGATGACCTCCCGGGGCACCTAAAAAAGATTGTGACTCGCCATACAGGCCGGGTGGAATTTGTTGAATCTTCCGGCGCGGCGTCGATACGATGAGTTCACTTCTCAAGATTTCACATCCCGAAACCCTGTTATTTGCCCAATGGGAAGCACAGGGGAATACAGAAGAATCCGGCGGACGCATTCTGTCCTGGCAGGGGCCGGTGATGGAAAGCCCCGGGCTTCTTGCCTGTGTCGGAACATTTGATACGATTCGATCTTTTAATTCTATTAAGCTAAATTATCATCCGCAGCTGAAGGAGTTCTTTCCCAACACATTCCGTTTTGAAATATCAAACGACGGTGTGGTCTGGGAGCCGATTCTGCACGAGGCGAACTTTCACGGCAGCTGGATGGACGGCGCGACGTGGCATTTTTCGCTGATCTCCGCCAGAATGGTGAAGTTCCTATTCCTCGTGGATCGACAGCAGGCCACCGGACATTACCTGGCCGCTTTTGGCGAATTTGCGGTCATGGTGTCCGGCATCGTCAATGTCGATGTTTCCAGTGAGCTCGATCGTCTCTGGGTTAAAGACAATCTGGTTGATGAACGCAAGGACTACGGATGGTCTTCCGCTCTCCGGCAGAAGAAACAGCCTGAATTCATTCACATCGACCTTGGATCCATCAATCGCGTAGGCGAAGTGCGCTTGCTTTCAAAAAATGACCGGGAGACCTTTTTTCCCGAGGCATTCCGCCTTTCATACAGCGAAGACAACATCACCTATCATCATCTTATAGAAGAAACTGGCTTCATGGCCGAGCCTGGCACCTGGTATCGGTGGCGCTTCCTGCCGACGAACATTCGTTTCTTGCGCATTGATATTACCGAGGGCGCAAAGACACGCGAAGGGAAGTATGTTTCGCAGATCATCGAAGTAGAGCTCTACGCAGTCCCCGATCTTGTAGACAAAACAGAAAAGAGTCTGCCCGAGCCGATCCCGTATGCGTCCGTCCTGCGAAGCGGCATCATGCGCTTTGCTGTGGACGGAGAGGTCAAGGAGGGCGTGGCGGTTCAGGCCAGTGATCGCCGCCTGCGCGATGCGACTACGGAAGCCCGCGGTATTGTAGAACTTGCATCCGACGGCGAAGACGCGGAGGGCGTGGCAGTCCAGGGGAGCGATCGTCGACTCAGGTACGCGAATGAAGATCTACCTGGAATTGTGCGCCTCGCGCGCGACGGCGAAACCAGGGCGGGCCATGCCGTCCAGGGCAGCGACCGGAGACTCCGGATTGCAACGGAAGAAGAAGCCGGCCTTGTTGAGCTGGCGGCGGACGGCGAGAACCGTCCCGGCGTTGTAATTCAAGGGAGTGATTCCCGCCTGCGATATGCAACCGAGAAAGCCCACGGGATCGTGCGGCTTGCGGCAATCGGATCGAGCAATCCAGGCGAATGTGTACAGGCGAATGATCCGCGGCTGCGAGATGCGGCGGAAGAAACGAAAGGGATTGTACGCCTGGCGCGAGCAGGCGAAGCGGCGGCAGACGCTGCTGTCCAGGGGAACGATCCCCGCCTGCGCATTGCGAGCACCGAAAGCGCAGGTATTGTTGAGCTGGCGCGTGACGGCGAAGTCAGTGAGGGCAGGGTGGTGCAGAGCCACGATGCGCGCCTGAGGCCTGCCACCGAGTCCGCTCCGGGGATTATGGAATTTTGTCCTCCCGGTCAGAGTCTCGCAGAGCGCGCCGTGCAGGGACACGATCCCCGCCTTTCGGATGCGCGAGAGCCGAAACCGCATACGCACGATTATGCGCCAAAGAATCATGATTTTTCATCGCACGAAGGCATGCTGCACGTCAAAGGCGGCGCCGGTCCTTTTTCTAAAAAGATCGCGCAGCCTCCTGCCGCTTCAGCGCCTGTAAGCGGGCAGAACACGGGGGATGGATCCGGTGTTCTCGGGATCGGCGAGAGCGACGGGGTGACCGGAGCAGGGAAGCATTCAGGCATCGTCGGTCTGGGGCTCGCAACCGGTTCGGGGATCTTCGGAGCAGCGAAGGCCGGGCCGGGCGGCCAGTTTGTTTCAGAGAGGGGCTATGCTCTCGTCGCGGGCGGAAACGATGCGGCGCGCGAAATTTCTTCTTCTCCCTATGCCATGCTGGCCCGCGGTCTTGCAGGTTTCCTGGAAAGCATTGTGGTTGCCAGTTCGGAAATTGAACCGTGCGTCGCGGTATTCTTCCCGGTTGAACCGGGAGATGTCATCGGACCGGGCGATCTTGTTGCTGCAGGGAAGCCCGGGTTTGTAAAGAAATGTAAGAATGCATCGGATACGTCGGTTGTGGGCGTTGTGGTGAAGCGGGCTTCGCTCATCCTGGGCGCGCCACCGCAGTACCTTCCGGACCCTGCAAAGACAGATGGATTTCCGGATCCGGAGCCTCCGAAGGGTCACGTCCTGGTGGCCGTCAGCGGGATCGTTTCCATTCGCACCGTTGCGCAGAACGCGGTAAAGCCCGGGGATCTTCTGGTTGCCTCGTCGCAGCCAGGCAAAGCGGAAAAGATAAATACTGATAAGCATCGGCCCGGCAGCATCGTTGCCCGGAGTCTCGAGGAGCTTGCGAAGGGAGAGGGCCTGGTTCGAAGCCTGCTGGTGGCCGGATGAGATTTATTTCTGACATGCTGAAAGAGGGCCGGCCCCTTTTCTCTTTCGAGTTTTTTCCGCCCAAAACGCCGGAAGGCGAAGATAAGCTTTTTGCAACCATCGCAGAGCTGGCGCAGCAGAAGCCTGACTATGTTTCCGTCACCTATGGCGCGGGCGGGTCCACCCGGGAAAAGACGCGAAGCTGGGTGGAGAACATTCAGAATCGATACGGGATTCCCGCGATGGCGCATTACACATGCGTCGGCACTTCGCGCGATGATATCCGCCGCTATCTTCAGGAGCTGAGCGCGGCCGGGATCAAGAATATCATGGCGCTCCGCGGCGACCCGCCTAAAGGAGAAACTCAGTTCAAGCCGGCGCCCGACGGGTTTGCGCACGGAAGCGAACTGATCTCTTTCATAAAGGAGACCGGCCTGCCGTTTTCTCTGGGAGGCGGAGCGTATCCGGAGGTCCATCCGGAAGCGGTGTCCCCGGAGGATGATCTGGAGCGTCTCAGGCATAAAGTGAAATGCGGGGCCGATTTTCTGGTAACGCAGTTATTCTTCGATAACTCTAAATATTTTGATTTTGTTAAGAAGGCAGCGGTCGGGGTCCCCATCGTTCCCGGGATTATGCCGATTACGGCTTTCCAGCAGGTCGAACGATTCACAAAAATGGCAGGATGCAGCATTCCTCGGTCGCTGCTCGATTCGATCGCGGCTTGTGGAGAAGACCGTGATCGCCTGCTCGAAGTGAGTCTTGCGTTTACAGAAAAGCAGTGCCGGGAGCTGCTGGAGAAGGGCGCTCCAGGGATCCATTTCTACACTCTCAATCAGTCCCATGCGACCATGGAGATTCTTTCAAGGCTGAAGTAGAAATGGCAGAGAAGCGAACGCTTACCCTCAATACGATCAGTGACATCACTACCAGGATCAACTCCGAACAGGATTTGTCCGGGCTTCTGACCGTAATCATGGAGACCGCGCGCCAGCTCCTGAATACCGAGGCATCTTCGCTTTTGCTCTACGACTCCGAAAAAGAAGAGCTCATCTTTGACATCGTGCGCGGTCCTCGCGGCGGCGTGCTTGCGAACAGAAGGATTCCGAAAGGACGCGGCATTGCCGGGTTGTGTGCTGCATCCGGCGAACCGATTGTTGTGGATGACGCGCAAACAGATCCGCGCGTTATGCGGAGCTTTGACGCAGAGTCGAATTTTACGACCCGAAATCTTCTCGCCGTGCCGATGATCGCTCGGGGCGAATTGATCGGCGTTCTTGAGGTTGTGAACACTTCCGATTCGCGGAAGTTTGAGAAATACGACATCAACCTGTTGACTTATCTGGCGAACATGGCCGCGATTGCGATCCGCAATCGAAAGCTGTACGAGGACCTGAAAAACCGCGCGGATGAGCTCAATTGTCTCTACGAGATTTCCCAGAAGATCGGCTTTCAGAATCGGCGGGAAGATCTTCTCGATACGATTCTGACTGCAATCGGCGAGGTTCTCGATGTGGAGCGCGTTTCGGTTCTACTGCGCGAAGGAAGCGGGGCGCTTCGCATTGCGCGCCTGCGCGGATTCTCTGTCGATGACCATGATATGCGCATTGATCCTGAAGAGGGGATCGCGGGAATTGTGTTTAAGACGGGGGATCCGCTCCTCGTCCGGGATATGGAGAAAGACCTCCGGATCATGTCAGATAAGTCGGCGCGCTACCGCACGAAATCATTCATTTCTGTGCCGATCTTTCGCGAAGGCAAAGTTACGGGCCTCATCAATGCGGCAGACAAAAAGAACGGGGAACCGTTCGATCTTTTTGAGCTTCAGGTCCTCTCGACGGTCGCCACTCAGCTTGCGGACGGCCTTTCGCGCATAGACGCAAAACAGCGTGAGGTCCAGCTTCAGCAGTACAGAAAAGACCTGGAGACGGCAGCCCAGATTCAAATCAACTCTCTGCCGGAAATCCCTTCGCGCATCGCGGGGCTGCAGGTCGCCTATCGTTACGAGGCATGCCGCGACGTCGGGGGAGATTTTTACGACCTGATCTTTCATTCTGAGAATCGGATATCCGTGCTGATTGCAGACGTGGCCGGGAAGGGCGTGCCAGCTGCGCTGTTTATGGAGTACTCAAAGACGCTGCTGGCTTCGCACATCCCGAGAAATCTCGATCCAGTAACTACTCTGACGCGCGCAAACCAGGAGATCTTCCGGAAATCGCGCACCGGGATCTTTGTCACCACGATGCTCGTGCAGATTGAGATTGATCTGAAGCGGCTTCGCATTGCATCGGCCGGCCACAACAATCAGTTTCTGGTTCGCACGCGCCAGGGGCGCGTGGACCGGCTGTCGGCCAGGGGAACGCCGCTCGGGATTTTTGAAAACACCGAGTACGTTGAGAATGTCGTAAATTTTGAGAAAGACGACGTCCTGGTTCTATACACGGACGGAGTGACAGAAGCAAACAATCCGGCGCTTGAGGAATACGGAGAGTCCAGGCTTACGGCGGTTCTTGAGGCCGCGCGGGGGCTTGATCCGGCCGGGTTGATCGAGAAGCTCCTGCAGGACCTGAACGGTTTCCGCGGAAATGCCGAGCAAACGGACGATGTAACCATCCTGGCCGTGCGGCTCTAGGGCCGAACGGGGTTCTGGTTTTCTCGTCGACAGTATATCAAGATATCCTGATATTGACATAGATGGCAGATTTGTTGAAACTGCTGAAGTCCGCCGCGGATGAGACCCGCCTGCGCATTCTGGGGGTCGTCGAATCGGAACCTCTGTCCGTGGGTGAAATTCTTGAAATCCTCGGAATGGGGCAGAGCCGCATTTCGAGACACCTGAAGATCCTTTCGGACGCCGGCGTGCTTGAAAGCATTCGCGCCGGGAATCGTGTGTACTATGGAATGAGCGAATCGGCGCGCAAACAGCCGCTCGTGCGCGAGCTTCTGGCACGTCTTTCGGAGAGCGCGCGCGATGAGGCCTATCGCGGCAACGGCCTTGCCGGAGGATTGATCCAGGACCATCGCAAGCTCACGGAAATTCTTGAGCTCCGAAAGCGGCAGGCCCGTGAACACTTTCAAAAAGCGGGCCGTGATCATGACAAAATGCAGCGGACGTACGTGGATACGGACTATTATAGAAAAGAAATCATCTCAGGCCTGGGCAGGAGCGCCGGCGTTGTGGTCGATCTGGGCTGCGGAACCGGCGAACTGTCGGCTCTGCTTGCCGGGCATGCAAAGAGAATCATCGGCGTGGACCAGAGCTCCAGAGTGCTTGATCTGGCGAGAAAGGCATGTCCTTCCGGCGATTTTCGCCTGGGCGAAATTGATCACCTGCCTTTGAAGGACGGGGAGGCCGACACGGTCGTCGCGTCCATGGTTCTTCATCATCTGCCGGACCCCGTTTCCGGTCTGCGCGAAGCGAACCGGGTCTTGAAGCGCAACGGAGTTCTCGTCGTTGCGGATCTCAAAGCGCATGAAGACGAAAAAGCGCAGAAGGATCTGGCGGACTTCTGGCCAGGATTCGAGAAGCCGCGCCTCGACGCAATGGTGGGCGACGCGGGATTTGAAATCACAGAGCGGAAGGCCGGCAAGGGAAGCGGCCGTCTGACGTGTCTTATTTATAGATCAAATAAAACCAAATATGAGGGTTAGAATGCCAACACATGAGGAAAAACAATATTACAAAGTAAAAGACATCTCTCTTGCCCGGTGGGGAAGAGAAGAGATCATCCTCGCTGAAAGCGAAATGCCGGGCCTCATGGCTCTGCGGAAAGAATACGGCGCGAAAAAGCCGCTGAAAGGCGCGAAGATTGCCGGGTCCCTGCACATGACGATCCAGACAGCCGTGTTGATTGAAACGCTGATCGAACTTGGCGCTGAGATCCGCTGGTCCAGCTGCAACATCTACAGCACGCAGGATCATGCGGCAGCAGCGATCGCAGCAGCGGGAATTCCAGTCTTCGCATGGAAAGGCGAAACGGAAGAAGAATACTGGTGGTGCATCGAAGAAACGCTGAAGTTTGAGGGCGGTCCGAACATGATTCTGGACGACGGCGGGGATCTGACCTGGTGGATTCATGAAAAGCACCCGGAACTTCTGAAAAATATCCGCGGCGTTTCTGAAGAAACCACTACGGGCGTTCACAAGCTCGTAAAAGAATTTGAACTCGGGAACCTTATGCTTCCTGCGATCAACGTGAATGACTCTGTTACCAAGAGCAAATTCGACAACCTGTACGGC
>CAZUJO010000059.1:5337-13102 GCA_964619995.1 uncultured Leptospiraceae bacterium | reverse complement strand
CCTCCCGCTCCCGGTCGAAATCCATGCGCGAACACGAACCAGAGAATGGAAGCGCTGAGAACGGGATGAACAAAAGCCCAGAGAAAGCCGAACCACGTGCCGAGATATTCATGGCGAAAATCGTACACGGCAAGCTGAAGGAGAATTACGCGATTCTGCCACAATTCGCGCACGGAGAGCACGCAACAGCGTTCCGGGCCGTCGTCCTCAGTCAAGTCCGCTTTATTTAATTGCCGTCCGCCGCAAACGGATCGATTATGTCCCGTTATGAATCTCCCGCAGTTTCTGGATTTCCTGAAGCAGGACATGCAGTTCGGTCAGAACCTGACGGGAGCCTTCACGATTCCGGGTCAGGATGCACGTTTCGCGCCGATTCCCGAAGCGCTCGACGAGCGTCTGGCAAAGGGACTGAAGGCGCGAGGTCTTGAGAAACTCTACACCCACCAGACCGGCGCGATTCAAGCGGCGCTCGACGGGAAGAATACTCTCGTTGTTACGCCCACGGCGTCCGGTAAATCACTGACCTACATGCTGCCGATTTTTCAGAAGAAGCTGAAATCGCCGCAGAGTCGGGCGCTCCTTCTGTTTCCAACGAAGGCCCTGAGCCAGGATCAACAGGCGTCCATCAACGAGTTCAATACACACTGCGGCACAAACTTTAAAATCTTTACATTCGACGGCGACACCTCGCCGGAAGCGCGCCGGCGGATCATGGAGGCGGGCGATTTTGTGGTCACGAATCCGGATATGCTCCACGCCGGAATTCTGCCGCATCACACGCTCTGGATCAAGCTGTTCGAAAATCTTGACTTCATTGTGATCGATGAGCTTCACATTTACCGGGGCGTATTCGGAAGCCATGTTTCGAATCTTCTGAGACGGCTCCTTCGCATCTGTGCATTTTATGGGAAGCATCCTCAGGTCCTTTGCGCCTCCGCGACGATTGGCAACCCGAAAGAGCATGCTAAGCGCCTGACGGGCCTCCCCTTCACCCTCGTGGATGAAAATGGCGCGCCGCGCGGTGACCGCCATATTCTGTTCTACAATCCACCCGTTGTAAATCAGCAGCTGGGGATTCGCGCATCCGCCCTGAAAGAAACGGCGGCGCTGGGATCCTATCTGTTGAAGAACCGGATTCGCGCGATCTTCTTCTGTCGATCCCGGCTTCGCGTGGAGCTGCTGTACACTTATTTGAAAGAACGCTGTCCCGAACTGAAAGATAAGATTCGATCCTACCGCGGCGGATACCTCCCGGATGAGAGACGCAGGATTGAGCGCGAACTGCGCGAAGGCTCGGTGCTTGCTGTTGTCAGCACCAACGCGCTTGAGCTCGGGGTGGACATCGGGATGCTTGATGTTGCGGTCTGCATGGGCTACCCTGGATCGATCAGCTCGCTGTTGCAGCAGTTTGGCCGCGCCGGGAGGCGGAATCAGGAATCCCTTTCCATCCTTGTGGCCACTTCAGATGGAACGGATCAGTACTTGATACAACATCCGGATCAGTTCCTTGAAAAGAATCCGGAGCAGGCAATGGTGAACCCGGACAACCTGCTCATTGTTGCGGATCATATCAAGTGCGCTACGTTTGAGCTGCCGTTCAAAAGAGATGAGTCTTTCGGAAATTATCCGGCCACCCTGGAGATTCTTGAGCATCTTGCAGAGAACCGGGTGATTCATGGTTCAGGCGAATCGTTTCACTGGATGAGCGACGTATATCCGGCAAATACGATCAGCCTGCGCTCAGGGCCGCGGGAGAATTTTGCGATCATTGATGTGACCGAGAAGGGCCGCGAAGAGGTCATTGGAGAAATTGATTATTTTTCCGCCCCGACAATGGTTCACCAGCATGCAATCTACATCCATCAAGGCGTTCAGTACTACGTAGATGATCTGCTCTGGGAGGAACGTCAGGCGCGCGTTCGCCGCATCGAAGTGGATTACTACACGGACGCGCATGAAAAAATTGACATTGAAGTTCTCGAAGACCAGCAGCGGCGCGTGCACAACTGGTTTGAGCTGTCACGCGGTGAATTCTCTCTTCGCACGAAGGCCGTGATGTTCAAGAAGATCAAGCTTGAGACACACGAAAATCTCGGCTGGGGAGACATTCATACTCCCGAAATCGAAATGCACACACAGGGGGCCTGGGTTCTGGTTCCTGACGATCATCCGGTGCGCGCCGGAATGCCGGAACACGATCTCGGGGCTATGCTTGCCGGAGCGGCCTTTGCCCTCGGAGTTGTGTCGCCTTTGTTCGTTTTGTGCGATCCGCGGGACATGCGCTTTCGCTCGGAAGTCCGCTCGACAGTGTTTCACAAACCTGCAGTATATTTCTACGATTCCTTTCCCGGTGGAATGGAGTTGAGCTTCCGCGTTCTGGAAAATCTCTCGGGCATCGCACTCTCGGCAAAGCAGCTTGTGGAAGCCTGTGGATGTCAGAATGGGTGTCCATCCTGCGTTGGTCTTCCTGACGATGAATCTCCCCTGAAGCTGAATGTGATTCGCTTTCTTGGCGCAATCTGCGATTGAGGTTGCCCCGGAAAAACCCGGCCTGCATCATGAATCATGATCGTCGGTGCGGCAAAGGAAATCAAAAAACAGGAATACAGAGTGGCCCTGACTCCACAGGGGGCCCGGGAGCTGCGCGCCGCAGGCGCCGATGTCCTGGTCGAAGAAGGCGCGGGGGATGGCAGCGGATTTCCCGACGCGGAGTATGCGGAAGCGGGCGCCAGGATTTGCGAAAGGCAAGAGTTGTTCGAGCGCTCCGAGCTGATTGTAAAAGTAAAGGAACCACAAGCATCGGAATTTGAGCTTCTGCGTGAAGGGCAGACGATCTTTACGTACCTTCACCTGGCTCCGGATCCGGCTCAGACATCAGCCCTGCTCAGCCGCAAAGTGATCGGGCTCGCGTATGAGACGCTGGAAGTGGACGGAACTCTGCCTTTGCTTGCCCCCATGAGCGAAGTAGCCGGCCGTATGGCGCCCATCATTGGTTCGTACTACTTACAAAAACCGGCAGGCGGCACAGGTGTACTCCCCCCGGGCGTGGCGGGCACCCCCGCTGGAAAATGTGTCATCCTCGGAGCAGGCAGCGTCGGGCAGGGCGCCGCGAAAATTGCCTCGGGCATGGGGATGGATGTAGTCGTTCTGAATCGCAGCATCGATCGTCTCCGCCGCCTGGATGAACTTTTCGGAAGCCGCGTGAGGACATCCATCCTGACTTCTTCGGCCGTGGAGCATGAATTGAAAACAGCCGACCTGGTGGTGGGAGCGCTGCTCGTTCCGGGCGGGCGCACGCCGGTTCTCATTCGCCGCGAAATGCTGCCGCGTATGAGGCCGGGCGCCGTGATCGTGGATGTGTCGGTAGACCAGGGAGGATG
Source organism: uncultured Leptospiraceae bacterium (assembly GCA_964619995.1). Lineage (GTDB taxonomy): Bacteria > Spirochaetota > Leptospiria > Leptospirales > Leptonemataceae > JAEUSB01. The sequence goes on along the minus strand of CAZUJO010000059.1, from coordinate 9,722 downwards.
CGCGGAGACGTCGGTCCCGCGGACGCATGACGATCCTGTGTACTCCGTGGATGGAATTACGCACTACACGGTGGCGAATATGCCGGGCGCGTTTCCCCGCACGTCCACCATCGCGCTTACAAATGCTACCTTGCCCTGGATTCTCCGCATTGCGCGCCAAGGCGTTATGCAGGCTCTGGAAAAAAGTCCGCCGCTGCAAAAAGCATTGAATGTCTTCAAAGGAACCGTCACAAACCAGGCCGTGGCCGATGCCTACGGCTCTGGCTTTTCAAGTTTCGCCATGGCTCGTGACGCAAGTTGATTGGCAGGGTCGAGATCGAGCACGCGCGTGAAAAGTTCCGTGGCCCTGTTGTAATTCTTTAGAAGAAAGTACACGTCTCCCAGGTTGAGAAGATTCTTGATGTGGTCTGGCTTGCGGAGACGCACACGTTCTCCGAAATCGGCCGCCTTCCGGAAGTTGCCGGTCTTCTTGAAACAATAGCTCGCAACGTACACGTTTTCCGTATCCCCCGGCACCAGGTCGAGGTACCGGTCGAGAAAGCGGGAAGCAGCCTCAAAACGGCGGAGCTGAACCAGATCACGGCAGAGCAGCTTGAGCACGGAAGCATCCGCCGGATCGAGCGAATGGGCCCACTCAAGCTTCTGAACTGCATCCGTGATTTGACCGGAGCGCCCGAGTTCCTCCGCTTCGGCCACCAGAGCTGCGACCGCTGGATTTGCAGCCGTCTCCGTGCCGACCATCCCTTCGCGATAGCCCACACGAACAAAGCTCAGATCGTCGATGAGTCTTCCATCCATCGAAAGCGATTCAGCAATGTCCTCCAGATTCGCTTTGTTGGCCTCTACATGCCGCAGAATTCGGGTTTCATCTTCGTTGATTGTGGATCCGCCTTCGGTTTCGTGTTCAATGTCATCCCTGCCGTCGGAGCCCGCGATCAATACATCGCCTGGCTGGAGCTGGAAGGTGGATACAAACAACGTGCTGTCAATGCCCGGCATCCCGAGCTTGCGGAAGAGGAGTTCGCTTTCGATGAAACTCGCCTTACCGTCGCGATACAAAATGGTCCAGGGGTGCTCTGCGTTGATCGAATAAAGCAGACCGGTCTTCTCGTCGAGCACGCCGAGAAACACGGAAACAAGCATGGATCCATCAAAGGCGTTAAATACTTTATGAAGTTCAATAAATGTATTCTTTAACCATCTTTCCGGATACTGTTCATTTACAGCGCTGGAACTCTTCGTGCGTTCCAGCACGGATTCAAACACGGATCCGAGGACGAGAGCGCCGCCCGCGCCCTGCATCGATTTGCCCATTGCGTCGGCGTTCAGGAAGATCGTGAAGGGCTGTCCTGCAAGGGTCAGGTTGTCAGATATGCACATGTCCCCGCCGATTTCCTCCTGCCATTTGCGAAACTGGAACCGCTTCTTTTGACGCATAAAAAATTGAACGCTGACCGTTTCGCTTCGCGCGCGGTTGGCTCCGAGGGGTTTGAGAAGCAGCGAAGTCAGATAATAGTCGCCGTCCTGTTGCAGCTTCAATGCCTGCACTTCTTCCAGGGTTGTGCGCAGTTCCGCAGTACGATCCCGGACTTTTTCTTCGAGGTGATTTGCGTACTCCTGCAGCCTGGCGCGTGCGTCGCGGATCGAAGAGACCATCCCGTTGAAACTGTCTGTAAGAAATCCAATCTCGTCCTGAATTCTTACCGGTATGGATACCGCCAGATCGCCTTTGTTCACCTCCGTCACACCCCGCAGGAGGGATCGCAATGGATTTACGAGGTTGCCGAGGAAGAAGACCTGAAAACCAAGAACGACCACGAGCATGGCGCCTATGATCGTAAGTGAAAATTTCACGCTGACCGGGTGAACAAATTTCCTATACGATTCATAATCGAAGCCGACTTCATAGCCGCGATCTCCGACGACTTCGAAGAATGCCACATAACGGGCCGACCCGTTCATCTGTTTTCTGTACCCTCGATGCCCCGCAGGCGCTGCCGCAGCAAAGCAGGCGAGCGCTTCTTCTTTGAGCTCTGCCCGATCGATCTGAGGATCTTTAAGGAGCGCGCGCACAGCTGCCGCGAAAGGAATGAGGGCGGTTTCAGGTTTCGCGGCCCATTCTTCGAGTCCCTGCGGAAAGTCGGACGCTCGAAGCCTGCCGAGTTTTATCCTGCGATGCAGGACGGGTCTTTCGAGCGCATCGATTGCCGAAAGGATTCGTTCAATAGATCCTGGATCGCTGGCCGAACCTGCGAGCGATTGAATTGCGCCTGCATATCCTGCAAAGGAAGGAGGCGCCTCGCGGAGAATCCTGGAAAGGGCCGTTGCACGCTGATCTTCGGGAAGGTTTGTGAGCGCCCGAATCTGTTCGCGGATAAATGTATTCTGAACTTCCGCGACCGGAATGTCGGCGCCTTCGAGCGCGCCGTAGGCAGAGGGTGAAAGCTCCTGGCGAACCGGATCATAGGAGACGATATAACGGAGCTCCTGCGGCCGGAACTGGGGATCGCGCACCACGCGGGCTGCCGTCAGGCGATAATGATCGTCAAACGCTTCTTCGAGCGAAGACAGGGAGACGAGACTCAGAATCTGCAGGATCAAGAGAACGGTTGCCAGGCTCGTGCCGACGATTTTCGACATGAAGCTCGTGCGGTCCTTTGTGTGATTCATGAACAAAATCACCGCGAAGAAACCCGAGACTACGATGGCCACGCACCAGAGAGTCTGGTAGAAATCGCGGCTGATGGCGCCATCGCGTGAAAGCGTGTTCGCCACGCCCGGCGCAAGCGTCATCCCCATCATGAAGAAGAGAATTCCGACCGTCACCCATCGATCCCGGCCGTGTGAGACGAAGGAGCGCCAGATACCGGCGACGACGAAGACGAGCATGTAGATCTGGATCAAAATCCCGATCGCATGACTCAACTCCTCGGCGTCGAAATCAAAGTAGTGACCCTCGAAACGATAGCCGCGTCCAGCCGAGAGAGTCTTTATAAAAAACAGAATGGAAGCGCCGATTGCGGTCGCGTACTGAGCAAATAGAAGCCCCCGGCCGAATCGAACGGAGCGGGGTTCCGGAAAATAGAAGAAGAATGCGGCGGCGTGCGTAATTGCAGCGAGTGCGCCGAAGACGGTAAACCAGCGGTGCGAGGCGCCAGCAGGCTCCGCGTAAGACTGACCGAAAAGGTAGGCGATTCCCATCACGGCAGTGAATACGTAGATCATTCCAAAGTGAAAGGTGCTGCGTGAGCGATTCTTCACGCCGAGCAGCGAGAAAGCCATGGTTCCGGCGAAAAGCAGCACCACGAGGGCGGCGATGGAGAAATATGTGAGAGCGATACTGTGATGCATGGATGGATCGCTAACATGGACCCATTCCTCTGTTTTTGCCCAGCAATTTTTCTCCGCCGGGCGCGGCGCGAACGTTATGCGCTACGAGCGTCGATCAGCGAGAAATCTTGCCTGGCGAAGCTCACAGGGCCAGATGCTCAAGATCGGCCTGCCGGGCAAAGTAGAGCGAAGCGTCCCTGCCTTCGCGTTCCTCCAGGCTGCCCAGCGCATGCATCACAAAAGCCAGAAATTGCAGAAGCATCTTTTTGTTCAGAACGAGGGGCGAACTGGTCTCCCCGTAGCCGACGATATACGATTCGGGCGTCTGCCTCAGGCCGAAGCTCTGGAGATTCCATTCGAGTTCTTCCGGTTCCTCGCCGCCTTCGCGCGCGATGCGTTCTGCTTGAATCACGAGGCCCACAACCTCTTCGATTTCCGGCAGCCACATGGTCTGGCATACTGAGATCAGGGGCCGGATTCGCGTGCGGTCTGCGTGGATTACGATGGGTCCGGCATCTCCCGCATCCGCTCCGGAGTATGCGAAGAATTTCACGCGAAAGATTTCATGGGCGGCCAGTTCGCGTAAATGCTCGTATGGATTGTCCTGCGCGCGAATGACTTTGAATTTCTCTTCGGCGCGGCGCAGAGCCTCGAGTTCATGGTCGGACATTTCATCCCATGGATCTGTCATGGATTCCTCGCTTGCTCCCTTGAATGACGCTATAGAACCACGGGCAATTGTGCGTGGATGTTTCGGAATCGAATCGACTTCGGATGTTCGATGGGAGGAATTTCTCCGTCGAGCTCGATCGAGATTGGGTCGAGCGGTTCCACGAGAACTTCTTTCGATTCATACTGAGAGACACCATCCATGCCTTCGAGGTGACCGCCGTAAATTTTGCGGCTGTCGAGAATCATGCGAATCTTGCCGGTTCTGCGAATGACGACGACTTCAAAGGAGCCGTCGTCCAGGTTTCCGAAGGGAGCCCATTTCATGCCCCCGCCGTTGAATTTTCCGTTGCAAACGAAGAAGTTGAAGATTCTTTCCTCGAACT
>CAZUJO010000059.1:0-5327 GCA_964619995.1 uncultured Leptospiraceae bacterium | reverse complement strand
CGCCCGTCCATGTCCGTGAAAGAGATCTTCACGCGCGCCGGCGTATACCGGAGGAGCGTGCGAACGGTATGATAGAAGAAAGCGGGAGTGCCCGATTGAAAGCGCGATGCTTTGAGGTTCTTGAGAACCTGGCCTGCAATTCCCGCCGATGCGATGTTCATGAAGTATCGCGTGTATCCCATGGGTTGAAGTGATGCTTCTCCGCAGTCGACGAGCCTGTACTGGTTTCGCATCAGGGCCGCTGCGTAGTCGGGACTCATGGCTCGCAGAGTCCTGTAAAAATCGCCTCCAGTGCCCAGGTTGATCACACCGAGAGGGATGTCTTTGCTCAGGCTCTTTCACTTTTCGAAATAGCAGTTCATGGCTTCGTGGATGGTACCTTCGACGCCGGCGACGATAATCTGGCGGTAGTCTCTGACTTTTAGCGCTGCGCGAACCAGGTTTGTCGCGTCGCCCGGCGCCCTCGTGAATTTCAAGTCGTACGAACCGAGCATTTCGCGCAGACGAACCTGAATCCTGTCAAAGTTCTGCAGCGCGCGCCCTTTGCCGCTCGTCGGATTCAGGATCATCAAACGTCTTGGGCCGGGGGACTTGCGAAATGCCTTCTTTACGAATTCAAACACTGGCGGCTCCCTCGCGTTCTTTCTCCAGGATCTTCAGGTAGATCAAATCAATGTCGGGAGGGTCTACTCCCGATATGCGCGATGCCGCGTTTAGATCCATCGGTCGAAAGCGTTTCAATTTCTCTTTTGCTTCCTTCTTGATTCCAGGAACGGAATCAAAATCGAAATCAGGCGGAATCGGATGATTGGAAACGCGTTCGCGCCGTTCTACCTTTTCCTGTTCTCGCTTCACGTAGCCTTCATACTTGATTTCCAGTTCGAGGACCGTTCGCTCATCTTTTGAAAGAGAGGTCAGCTCCGGCACAAGAGGCACGAGGTCCTCGATCGACACTTCGGGCCTGCGAAGGAGTGAGTCCATGGTCTTTCCAAATCCGGTTTTCGGCAGATCCATCTCCTTCTTCTGGAAAAGACTTTCGAGCTCGGGCGTTTGACGTATGCCTCGCGTGCAAAGGAGCGAGCGCACGTTTCGCACACGTTCCATTCGGTCGATCATTCCCTGGTAGGTTGCGTCGTCCACGAGACCAAGTTCGTGCCCGTATTTCATCAGCCGCTCATCTGCATTGTCCTGCCGCAGGAGAAGGCGATGTTCGGCGCGGCTTGTAAACATTCTATAGGGATCTTCCACGCCCTTGAGCACCAGATCATCCACAAGGACTCCGATGTATGCTTCGCCGCGGCCGAGAACAAACGGAGACTGCTTGCGTGCCTTCCTGAGGACATTGATTCCCGCAATCATTCCCTGTGCCGCTGCCTCTTCGTATCCGGTTGTGCCGTTGATCTGACCGGCGAAAAATAGATTCTGAATCTTGCGGGTTTCAAAAGCGTGCGTGAGTTCGCGCGGGTCCACGAAATCATATTCCACCGCATAGCCGGGCCGAATGATTTCAGCATTCTCCATACCGCGGATGCTTCGCACCACCTGCCATTGAACGTCCTCAGGAAGGCTTGTGCTCACGCCATTCAGATAGACTTCTCCGGTGTCGACGCCCTCCGGCTCGATGAAAACCTGGTGACGTTCTTTGTCTGCAAAGCGAACGATCTTATCTTCTATAGAAGGGCAGTAGCGCGGACCTGTGCTCTTGATCTGACCCGAATACATCGGGCTGCGATCGAGGTTCGCGCGAATCACTTCGTGCGTTTTGTCGTTCGTGTAAGTGACGAAGCAGGAAATCTGCTGCTGCGAGATGGCCGGCGTAGAAAAAGAGAAAGGGGACGGTGTTTCGTCCGGCCTTTGTTCTTCCATTACGGACAGGTCGAGCGACTGTTTCAATACTCGGGGCGGAGTTCCCGTCTTCAATCGGCCCAGCTGGAATCCGTACGCGTGCAGGCAATCGGATAGCTTCATGGCTGCCTGTTCTGCAATCCTGCCGGACCGTGCCTGGTATTCCCCGATGTGAATCAGTCCTTGAAGGAATGTGCCGGTCGTCAAAATCACATAGTCGCAGGAAATCTCATGGCCGCGGGACGAGATGACACCCTTTACTGTATGATTTTCAATGATCAATGAATCACAAGTATCCTGACGGAGACTGAGATTCGGGGTCGCTTCCAGCATCCATTTGACCTGATTCTGATAAGCCCGCTTTTCCGCCTGAGCCCGCGGCGCCCATACCGCAGGTCCGCGTGAGCGGTTCAGCATCTTGAAATGAATTCCGGTTTTGTCGATGACGCGTCCCATGATTCCGCCGAGCGCGTCCACCTCGCGTACCATATGGCCTTTCGCAATTCCGCCAATGGCCGGATTGCAGGACATCTGTCCGATGGTATCCAGATTCATGGTCAGAAGCAGCGTCTTCAGCGCGCCGCGCGCACAGGCATGCGCGGCTTCAGCGCCCGCATGGCCTCCGCCGACCACAACGACATCAAAACGGGAGGGGATCGAGTTCTGCATGTTGCTGGGAACAGATTAGGACATCGGCCCGCCGCCGTCCACCCGAAGGCATTCCTGGACGATCTCAATTCGGCTGGACCTCTCTTGCGTTCTGAGGCAATCGGGATCATGCGCTACACCATCAAGAACCTCGTCTTCAAGGGTGGAGGCGTTCTCGGTGTTGCGTACGCGGGATCGGTTGAGGTCCTGGCCCGGGAAGGAATCCTCGATTCGATTGAAAATCTTGCGGGCACCTCCGCGGGGGCGATCGCGTCTCTTCTTCTTTCGCTTCGTTACTCGGCGGAGTCTCTGAAACGCATCCTGCTCGATCTTGATTTCAAAAGATTTACTTCAAAGGCAGAGCCGCTTCGTTTCCAGGATCGGTACGGATGGCATTCAACGCAGCCGGTTCGCGACTGGCTTGAAGATCAGGTGCGCAAATCGCGCAGCGAGGGAGAGCTTTCCGGAAACGAGACCTTCGCGGATTTTCGCGATCTCGGATGCCGCGACCTTGTCGTGTACGCGACCAACCTGAACACGCGCCGCGTGGATGACTTCAGCGCGGACAAGACTCCGCAGGTACGCGTGGTCGATGCAGTTCTTGCTTCGCTTTCGATTCCCGCTTACTTCCAGTCGTTTCAGTTTCCCGACGGAGTGCCAAACTCACACATCTATGTCGACGGGGGCGCGCTGCTCAACTACCCGATCACCGCCTTCGACACGCCGTTGAAGAACAACCGGGGCTTGAAACCGAATCCAGAGACTCTGGGCTTTCATCTCGAACTCCTCGGCCATGAATTTCCCACCAGCGATCTGGATTTTGGAACCTTTGGCAAATGGGCGCAGACGCTCTACGAGACTGTGAAGGATGTCCAGTCGACTCTGCTCCTCTCTTCGCCCGAGCATCTCGAACGAACGGTTTTCATCGACAGCGGCGGGATTTCGCCGGTGGATTTTGAACTCACGCAGGAGCAGAAGGAGTTTTTGATTGAGAGCGGCCGTACCAGTACGGAGGCCTATCTGAAGTTGTACCGATATCGCAAGAGTTTTCGGTCGCGGGCGCTTCGCTCCATCATGCGCTTTCGCCGGCGCGGATAACGCGGCGCATGGATGAATATTGCTTGATCGCGCCGGCCGACGGCCGAGCTTTCTTTTTGAATGCCTGCTTTTGGGGTACAGATAGAAAAATTCAGACTACTGAATTTGTTTCGCATCATCCTTGCTGCTTTCTTTGTCTATCTCTCGTCGCTCCAGACCGAGCATCACCTGTTGACCATCTGCACGATTGTGCATGCGATCTTCGCCATTGCGTGGATGGGGCTCATCGAGAGCGATCTTCTTCGTGAAGATCGGCACTGGTGGAGCGGGTACATTCCTGCAACCATGGATGTGCTCGGCGTTACAATCGCGCTCCTGCTTACGGGCCATGCGCGTTCGCCTCTGACTGCCGGCTATTTCGGACTGGCCGCGATCGCGGCTACGATACAAAATCGCAATTACGGCTGGTTCGTAGTTGGAATTTGCATTTCGGCATACACGCTCGCAAGCACGGGCGTATATCTCGGCCGCATTCCTGCCGTTGATGTTTTCGCGGATCAAGTCAATTCACTGAGCGCCACATCGCTGATCGTTTACTGTATTCTCATGGCAACGGGCCTGATCACCGTGCATACAATCTGCTATCAATTCGCGAAGCGCAATGACGGTCTGCTGAAAGATACCAGGGAGCTTCTCGAGGCGGTAGCCCGCCACGAAGAACAACTGCGAAGACGCAATGCGCAGATGGAGCAGGATCTCGATCTGGCGCGCAGCATCCACTTCCGTTTGCTTCCGGAATCTCTGCCGACACATCCGCGTTTTGATTTTGCGACTCTCTACATTCCTCAGGACAAAGTCGGCGGAGATCTGTACGATGTGAGACTTGAAGGGGATTCCCTCGAACTGTTTGTCGTCGATGTAAGCGGCCACGGCGTTTCGAGCGCTTTTCTCGCCGCGATCTTTCGAGTTACCATGGAGCATCGCGATCGAAGCAATCCCGCGGCATTTCTTTCCTCCATGAACGACGTTTTCTTCGACCGTTCGTTTGCGGGATTTTTTCTCACCGCGTTCTACGGTGTATTGAACACGCAAACGCTCCAGCTTCGTTTCGCTCGTGCCGGTCATCCTCACCCGCTTCTGCTTCGCGATGGTCGAGTCACGGAGGTTCCGGGCCGCGGGGGAATGGTGGGAGCTTCGCGCACGCTCGATCTCGAAGATGCGACGCTCCAGCTTATGCCTGGCGACCGGCTCTGCATTTACACGGACGGGATTCCCGAATATCAGGGCGCGAACGGGTCGTTTTTTGGCGAAGAGAACCTGTACTCCGTTCTCAGAGAAAGCAGCGGTCAACCGATTGCGAAACTGCCGACCGTGCTTCTGTCGCGGCTCGGTGAATTCGGCGAAGACAAGAGCGCAGATGATGATATGACGCTCGTTGCGCTCGATGTTCTGCTGGATCCTTCCGGCAGGTGATGCGCCGAAAAAGGCTTCCCTGTCCCGAAGCAGACTTCAGGAATGCACATGCCCCAGAAGGTCGCAATCACCGGCATCGGACAGACTCGAACCCGCCTGAAACGCAAAGACGTAAACTTCCCCGAAATGATGGGCGAAGCAGCGCAGCTCGCAATTCAGGATGCAGGTCTCACGATTGATGACATCGATCTGGTTCTGTGGGGAAGCGGACCGGAAATGTTTGAAGGAGTCGGAGAACCGGAGCTCTGGGGCGCAGACAATACCTTCGGAGTTTATAAGCCGCACTACCGCATTCAGACCGGAGGAACCGTAGGCGGATCCAC
>CAZUJO010000058.1:0-13169 GCA_964619995.1 uncultured Leptospiraceae bacterium | reverse complement strand
CAGGTAACGTTTCTATACACGAAAGATTTCTTTTACTCGTTTCACGCCCCGAACGAGCGCATCCACATCCTCGGGTCCGTTGTACAGATAGAAGCTCGCACGCACCGTGCCGCTGATATCGCATTTTCGCATAAACGGCTCACAGCAATGGTGACCCGCTCTCACGGCTATGCCTTCCTCGTCGAGGATGCTGCCAACGTCGTGCGGATGAACTCCGTCCACATTGAAAGACACAACGGCTCCCCGCGAGGAAAGATCGTCGGTTCCGTATAACGTGATGCCGGGCACTTTGCGGAGCTGTTCGAGAGCATATTGGAGCGTGGCTTTCTCATGCTCGTGAATGTTCGCAAGGCCGACCTGTCGCAGATACTCAAGCGCAATCGCAAATGCTACCACACCGGCGATGTTCGGCGTGCCTGCCTCAAATTTCATGGGGAGCTCGGCTGGCTTGAATGAATCCTTCTGGACGGTGAGGATCATGTCGCCGCCGCCATTGAAAGGATCCATCTCTTCGAGCAGCCTGCGTTTTCCGTAAAGAACGCCGACACCGGTCGGCCCGAGCATTTTATGAGCGCTTAACGAATAGAAATCGCAGTCCACGGCGCGAACGTCAACCGGCAAGTGGCAGGCACCTTGAGCTCCGTCTACGGAGAACAGAGCGCCGACAGCGTGCGCCTTCTTTGCCAGAAATGCGATGTCGTGAATGGTTCCTACCGCATTCGACATGTGGGCCAGGGCAACGAGCTTTGTCTTTGCCGTGAGCACCTGATCAATTTGAGAATAGTCATACTTCGCATCCGCAGTCAGCGGCAGATGCCGAAGCACAGCGCCGGTCTTTTTTGCGGCAATCATCCACGGAACGAGATTCGAGTGGTGTTCGAGTTCCGAGACCAGAATCTCATCGCCGGGCTTCAGGTTCTTCATGGCCCAGCTGTAAGCGATCAGGTTGATGCTTTCTGTCGTGTTCCGTGTAAAGATGATTTCGTCTGAGCTCTCTGCGTTGAGATACTGCGCCATCTTTCTGCGCGTGCCGTCATAGAGATCCGTCGCCTCGTAAGAAAGACGATAGGCTCCGCGGTGAATATTGGCGTTGCGGCAGCGATAGTAGTCTTCGAAAGCGTCGATAACTCTCTGCGGCTTCTGCGAGCTTGCCGCGCTGTCGAGAAAGACGAGAGGCTTCCCGTTCATCATGGTGCGAAGAATCGGAAAATCCTCGCGAATGCTCTTGTAATCCAGCGCCATATTGCTGCCTCAGTCCAGGTCCACGAGCACGTCTTCGCCCGAGATTACCACGCGGTAGACTTCGATGTCCGAAGTGGCGGGCATCCGGCACACTGCGCCCGTGCGAATATTGAATCGGGCGCCATGGCGTGGACAGACTACTTCTTCGCCTTCCAGCTTTCCGTCGTCGAGCGGGTTGTCGTCATGAGTGCAGACATTCTGGAATGCAAGGATGTCGCTGCCTTTTCGCGTAAGTGCGATGGACCCCGCCGGAGTGCTGACCGCAGTCATGCGACCTTCAATGATTTCATTAGCGGCGGCGACCCTAAGCAGACTCATACAATCTCTTCAGAAAACTGGATACGATCCTTTCTTTTTCTTCCTCGGACAGAGGCAACTCTTCTGTGATCTGGGTAAGAAACCCGGTCATCAGAAGTTGACGAGAATCGGATTCCGGAATGCCGCGCGACATGAGGAAGAAAAGCGCTTCCCGGTCGATTTCGCCGACGGTGGCGCCGTGCTCAGCCGAAACTTCCTCTGACTGGATCACCAGGCGCGGCTGCGATTCGGCTCTCGCTCTCGGATCAAGCAGCACATTGTTGTTGATCTGGTGCGACCCGACATCCTTCACGCCAGGATGAATGATCAGGTTCCCGTTGAAAACGCTGTGCGAGCGGCCTTTCAGAACGGTCTTGTAGTGCAGAGAACTCGAAGTATGATCGGCCGGGTGATCTGCGCACATCTCGACGTCGAGAAATTCGCGGCCGGCGAGAGTCGTCATGCCGACACCGCGAAATGAAGCGCCCGGCTGCAATAGTTTAGAGGTTACAAATGTTTTTCCTGTATGGCCGCTGCTGTGCACGATCGATGAATGGAGGGAAGAATCCCTTCCCTGGGCCGCGCGAAGACGATGAAAGTTCCACTCGTTGCCGGCATAGTCGCGGATTGAAAGATGCCGCACGCTGGACCCGCCCCCCGCAAAAATGTCCGTGTGCGAGTTCCAGAGCGTAAGGTCCTGCCCGGCGCTCCCATGGAACTCTTCAATGATCGACGCGTCCGAAGCATCCTTTACTTCAACAAACACACGATGGGTCAGGCGATTTCCGCTTTTGAGCGAATGCCGAATCCTGACGTGGGCAGCGTTCCCGGTACGTATATAAACAATCTGAGAAGGTTCGCCGAGCGTCTGGCATTCGAAGATATCTTCCGGCGAAGAAGAGAGCGCGAATCGGTCATCGGAGAGCGCCGCTTCGAGCGCCTGGGCCGCGTCGCTTCCGGTCAGAACGACTGCATCCTTGCATTCCAGGACGACGATTTCGCTTTCGGCGGCGCGAAACGAATCCAGTTGCAGCCCGGAAAGATTTACTTTCCGCCAGGACTCATGCTCCCTTGAGGGAAGACGCATGCCGGGAAGAAGGCTCCGTGCCTCTTCTATCTTCTTCGCAATCAAGGAGGTCATCGGTTTGCTTTGATGACGGCCTCGTAGCCTTCTTTCTCCAGACGCTCCGCCAGGTCGCGGCCTCCGGAAAGAATGATTCGACCTTCCGCGAAGACATGAACGCGGTCGAGCGTCAAATAGTTCAGGATTCTCTGGTAATGTGTAATCAGGAGCATGGAGCGCTCCGGAGAACGCATGGCCTGCAGGTTCTCGGCAATCACGCGGAGCGCGTCAATGTCCAGACCGGAATCGACCTCATCAAGGATAGCAATCCGCGGTTTCATCAAGGCCATCTGCAGAATTTCGTTCCGCTTCTTTTCACCGCCTGAGAAGCCGTCGTTCACATAGCGCTTCAAGAAATCCTCGCGCATGGCAAGGGACGCCATGGATTCCTGCAGTTCTTTGCGGAATTCTTTCATGGGAACTTCGGCCCCGCGCACATTCTTCAAAACCGTGCGCAGATAGTTCGGCATGGTCACGCCCGGAATCGAAGTCGGATACTGAAAGCAGAGGAACATTCCCCTGCGAGCCCGCTCGTCAGGTGTCATGCCGAGGATGGAAGTTCCATCCAGCAGCACTTCACCCTCGGTGATCGTATAACGTGAATGCCCCATAAGGACATACGAGAGCGTGCTCTTGCCGGAGCCGTTCGGCCCCATGATCGCATGAATCTCGCCGGCGGGAATCGAGAGATTCACTCCTTTGAGGATTTCCCTTCCTTCGATCGATGCGCGAAGGTTCTTAATTTCAAGCAGCGGCATTGCCTTTTCCTTTCACTTTCCTGGAAGAGCGCCGGGCGCCGGCACAGGTTCCGGCCCGCCGATTGCTTTTCCGTCCTCAAGAATCATGCGGATGAGGCGCGTCATTTCCACAGAGTATTCAACATTCAAATCGCGAACGACACCTTCGCAGAACCCGCTCACGATCAACAGTTTCGCCTCGTCCTCGGAAAGGCCTCGAGCCTGCAGATAGAAGAGCTGGTCATCGTTGATGCGCGAAACCGTAGCTTCATAGTTCAACTGCCCCTGCTCCCCGCTGACATCGTTGTACGGGTATGCGTGAGACTCGGAGCGTTCGTCCATCATGAGACCGTCGCATTTGACATGGCTCACAGCCCCGGTTGCGCCTTTTTCAAATTTCACAAGGCCGCGATACGAGTTGATCCCGCCGTCGAGCGAAACGCCTTTTGCCAGCACATTGGAGCGGGTGTCTTTGCCGACATGAATGATGCGCGCGCCGGTATCCTGGATCTGCCCGCCCCCGGCGAATGCAAGCGAGAGCACGTCGCCCGTAGCATGATCTCCGGCCAGAATGATGCCCGGATATTTGATGGTCTGCGCGCCGACGTTTACGTCCGTCCACGTGATGTGAGCCGATTCATGCGCGATGCCGCGTTTTACGGTCCAGTTGTACATGTTCTTCTTCCAGTTCTGAATCGTCGTGTAGTGAATGCGCGCATTCTTGTGCGCCACCAGCTCAACCACGGCTGTGTGGAAGTTCGTGCCCGAATCCTGAACGGAGCTGCATCCTTCCGAATATACAATTTCAGAACCTTCGTCGGCAATCAGAAGGGTGCGCTCATACTGACCGGAAGAAGCAGCCGTCACCTTGAAGTATGCCTGCAGAGGCATCGGGGTCTTCACGCCTTTCGGGCAGTACGCGAACGATCCGCCGCTGAAGACTGCGCTGTTCAGCGCGGCAAACTTGTTATCTTCCGGCGTGACAACAGTTCCTATATATTTCTTTACTATCTCCGGATACTCCCGGATGGCCGTATCGATGTCGCAGAACAGGATGCCGAGGTCCTGAAGCTCTTTCTTTACGTTCGCATATACGGTCTCAGAGTCATTCATCGCCTCAAGGCCGGCCAGATACCGCCGCTCGTGCTCAGGAATGCCGAGTCGTTCAAAACTGCGCAGAACCTCTGGATCCACTTCGTCCCAGGATTTCTTTTTCTTCTGACGCGAGCCGACGTAGTGGACGTAAGAATCCAGATCGATGTTGAACCGGGGGATGAAGCCCCAGGCAGGCATCGGCCGCGAAAGGTATGTATCCAGGGCGCGCAGGCGGAATTCCGTAACCCAGCCCGGCTCGTTTTTTATATGGGAAATTGATTCGACAACCTTCCTTGTAATGCCCGGGGGAAAGCTGTCTGGTTCATAATATTGAAGAGAACCCTGCGTCGTCTCCATGCTACCGTCAATAAAATGGAGGTTTGGCGCCGGACAAAGCGTTTTTCGGGGGCTGTCTGCCCGTATGCGGCGAAATTGATATTTGCCGCTCCGGCGAGGACGAAAAACACAGTCCATGTCTGGCAGCCTCGTATTCATCTTTCTGACCGTGCTCATCGACGTGATCGGATTTGGCATCGTCCTGCCGGTGACGCCCGGACTGATCATGGAGCTCTCGGGATCCGGACTCGCCGATGCGGCAACCCTCGGCGGCTGGATTCTCTTCGCCTTTGCCGCAACCCAGTTCTTCTGCGCGCCGATTATGGGAAATCTGTCGGATCGATTTGGACGGCGCCCGGTCCTGCTCAGCTCCCTGATTGCTTTTGGACTGGACTATACGCTGACCGGCTTCGCGCCGAATCTGGCATGGCTCTTCGCCGGCCGAATCATCGCGGGCGCAACCGGAGCCTCTTTCTCGACAGCGAACGCCTACATCGCCGACGTCAGCAAGCCCGAGGATCGCGCGAAAAATTTTGGGCTGGTCGGGGCTGCGTTCGGTCTTGGTTTCATCATCGGTCCAGCGTTAGGCGGCATTGTTGGGTCGTGGGGCAGCCGCGTGCCATTCTTTGTTTCCGGAGCGCTGGCTTTCGCAAACGCGATTTTTGGATACTTCGCGCTTCCTGAATCGCTGCCGGATTCTGCGAGGCGTCCGTTTCAATGGGAGCGCGCGAATCCGCTGGGAACATTTCTTCATCTGAGAAAAATCCCGTCCATCTACGGGCTCGCAGCAGTCAATTTCCTCTGGCAGCTGGGACATCAAGTTCTGCCGGCAACATGGGCATTCTATACAATGTACAAGTTTCGCTGGGATCACGATGCCGTGGGCTATTCTCTCGCTTTCGTAGGTGTATGCATGATGATCGTCCAGGGCGGCCTCAGCGGTTCGATTGTAAAGAAGCTCGGTGAGCGCGGCGCGGCAATTGCGGGATTGTCGATTGGAGGAGCTGGATTCCTGGGATACGCATTTGCGCCGAACGGATTCTGGATGTATGTGTTTTGCGCGATTGCAGCCCTCGGCGGACTCACGTACCCTTCTCTCAACGCCCTCATGTCGCGGCGCGTTCCTGCAACCTCCCAGGGCGAACTTCAGGGAGCGAACGCAAGCATCATCAGCGTTACAAGCATACTCGGTCCGCCCCTGATGACCCAGACGTTTCATTACTTTGCCGCGCCCGCATACAGCTTCCCGGGAGCAGCATTTGCCCTGGCAGGCGCCCTTGCGCTGAGCGGACTTTTGCTGTTTCTTGCCACCCCGCGGCCTGAAAAACAGTAGAATCGATCCGGGCTGCGCCTCTCGATTTTTTCGAAACGACTCCGCAAGGCTTGACTGATTCTGCAAGGGGAGCGCAGAATGGGGCATGCACACAAGCGAGTTTGAAGATTCTTTTGAAGACGCGGCCTTGCCCGGGGAGTTTCTCCGGATGACGTTACGCGAACTCCCGCGGCGTCCGCTGCTCACACTTCCGCACTCGGCGACTATTGCGGAAGCCATACGCGCTATGAACGAAAAGAGGGTCGGCGCTGTGCTGCTCACCGAGGGCGATGCGATGGTGGGCATCTTCACCGAGCGTGATGTGCTGAAGCGCGTGGTTCTTTCCGGTCTGCCGATCGACAGCACACCGGTATCACAGGTAATGACGCGGAAGCCGGAGACGCTGCCTGCGGACGCGGGCGTTGCGTACGCTCTGCGAAAAATGAGCGAAGAAGGCTACCGTCACATTCCAATCATCGACGGCCGCGGCAAAGCGTTCGGCGTGGTGGCGGTACGCGATATTGTGCGCTGGCTTGTGGATCTCTTCCCGGAAGAAATGAATCTTCCTCCGGATCCGAGCCTCGAGTCTCGATCCGTGGATGGCGGCTAACGTTAAATCCAGGAAAATGCCGGCGGGTAAACGCCGGCCACGAGCAGGATCGCTGCCAGCGCCGCATAGACAAACACGTAGTTGCGTTTCGGTTCGCGGTCGTAATGAACGGCTTCCGGCTCAAACCACACAGACCGAACCATTGTAAAATAGTAGTAAAACGCAAGCACGGAAGCAAGGGCCCCGACCACGGATGCGATCACAGGAAGACGTTCCGGGTTCTGGAACATTCCATAGAGAACTCCGAACTTCGCGAGAAAACCTGCGGTCAGCGGGATGCCGGCCGAGCTGCACAGGAGAATGGTCAGAGCAATGCCCGTCCACGGATAGCGGCGTCCAAGTCCCGCCAGATCATCTACAGTATCCACGTCTCCATGCGCGGTTCCCGCAGACATGAATCCGGCAATCACACCGAGCGTGGCTGCCGAGTATGCCGCCAGATAGTAAACGAACTGGCGGCCGTCGCCAAGCATGGCGAGCAGGATGAATCCAGCGTTCAGCACAGATGAAGCTGCGAGGATTCGCTTTACATTCGTTTGTCGCAGGCCTTGAAATCCTCCGAAGACGAACGATGCTATTGCGCCCAGAGACAGAATCGTCGTCCACGTATCGCGCAGCGGCTCAAATGCGCCGTGCAGAAGGCGGTAGAGAAGGCCAAATCCCGCGACTTTCGCTGCAATCCCGATGACGGTCAACGCCGCATAACTCGATCCCTTGTAAACGTCGAGGAGCCAGCCATGGAAGGGAGCCACAGCGGTCTTGAAGAACAGAGACGCAAGGAAGGCGCCCAGTGCAATTCTGTAAAGATCCACTTCCAGCTGCGCCGGCGGACTTACTCGTCCCACAGCCATGGCCGTGGCCAGGTCCTCGCGAATGCCAGCGACAAAGATCTGTCCGCTTGCCCCGTAGACAAATGTAATCCCGATGAGAAGAAACGCGCTGCCCACAATTCCGAGGACGAGATATTTCATGCCCGCTTCATTGGAGCGGCCGTCCCGGCGCGAAAAACCTACGAGGGCGTACGATGGGATTGAAAGAAGTTCAAAAGCAATGAAAATCGTTGCGAGATCTTCGGCGAACGAAAGGTTCACGATCCCGAGCGCGATAAACAATACCGTCAGGCGCCATTCTGTCTCAAGCACATGAACGCGGTCGAGATACCCGTACGTCAAGGCCAGCGCTCCTGAAACAAAGACGAGCCCGATGACGGCGACGGCCTTGCCCGTTTGCGTGATTAGGATCGCTCCGCCATAGTAACGACCGCCCAGAGGCAGAAGAGCAATGAGGATCAATGTGCCGATTACTGCAATGCACGCGCCGCATGCAGCGATCAAATCCTTCGAGCCGACTTTAGTCGGCGCAAGAACGAGCAGACCGAAGATTCCGATGATCAGGGGAAGCTGGGCAATCAGGTATTCATTCATAACTTGATATTCCCCATGAAGGCTGCAATGGGCGCCGTGAGCATGCCCGGCAGAATCCCGAGAACCAGCCAGATGGCTCCGAACGCAAGAGAGAGAACGGCCTCACCGCGCGTCAATTCGCCGCTCGAAACGGCCGCGACGCTTGCATTGAAGCGCCCCGCATAGATCCGGTGATAGCTGCGGATGAGCGCGCCCGCTGTGATCAAAAGACCGAGACCGGCGACGAAAGCAGTCCAGACAGAAATCTTAAACGCGCCAAATAAAATCGCAAACTCGGGAGGAAAGCTTGAAAGCCCCGGCAGACTCACCGCGGCAAACAAAGACAGAAGCAGCATCACAGTAAGAATGCCGGCATGCTCGCGCAGGCCGCTCTGGCCTTCGTCCGGACTTCCCATCCGCGCGTCGTACGTAAGGATCGCGGCCATAATCAATCCGTGATTGAACATCTGCAGTACGCAGGAAGAAATGATGCTTGTGTCTGCCGCCGTCCCGTTCGTGGCCGCAAGCCCGAGAACAATCAAGTTCAGGTGCGCAAGCGAAGAGTACACGGCCACATCCAGGAAACGCCGCTGCGAAAGACTGACCAGACCGCCGTACAGAACGCCGGCCGCCGCAATTGCGGCAATCAGCTTCGAATGGAGCCGGAATTCCGGAGCGAAGTAAACAGCCAGCATCAGGAAACCGTAAGCGCCGAGCTTCGACATCACTCCGGAAAGGAGCGCGCGAGCTGCCGGAGGCGCCATGGAATAGGTTTCCCTGAGCCATCCATGAAAGCCGAATAACGGCAGCTTGACGGCAAACGCCAGCGCAAAGCCCGCAAAGATCCAGAAGCGGCCGGAATCTGAGAATCCAGCCAGAACGACGGGAACATCCGCAAAGCGAAGGTCTTTGCCCCCGGAGGACAGAGCGGCGATCGAAACGAGCATCGAAAGACTTCCCACCAGTGTGAAGAGAAAGAACCGTGTGAGGCCCGACCAGTCGCCCTGCAGGGTGCGGCTCCCGAAGAGCCCGATCCAGAAGTACGCGCCAATTAAAGAAGTCTCAAAGAATACATAAAAGAGAATCAGCGACTGCGAAAGAAACGTGCCGGTGAGTCCGAACAGAAACAGCCATGCGGAGAGCGAATAACGTCGGTCTTCGGCATGCGCAGGGCGGAGAAGAATCAAAACGAACGGAACGGTCAGCGCAATCAAAAGCAAAAGCGGCCCGTTGAGCGAAGTAACCGCAAGCGCGGGCGTCATGGCGAAATCGCCCCAGAGGCGCACCGGAAGACCGTTGAAGTACATCGGAGATAAGATTCCGAGAACAGACAGATACCCGGCCAACGCGGCGAAGATCAGACTCGTGATCAGGAGCAGTCTGCGCTGCCCCGGAAGGACGGCATGCAGCAAAATCGCAAGAACAGGAAAGCCGATTAAGATTAAGAGTTCCATATATTACGTTAAGAGCGCAAGCAGCATGACCAGCGCGGCTGAAACGATCATGATCACAGCATACTGACTGATCAACCCCTTCTGCATTCTTGAAAACAGCATGCCCACGGCACGGGCGCCGTCTGCCCCGCCGCGAAGAATCCCTTGAAAGACCGGCGCCTCAAGACCTCCGGCGACCGCCGCGCCAAAGGAATTGAGCGGGCGGAGAATGAGCGCCCTGTATACAACATCGAAATAGAAGAGATTCCGGATCGGGCTCGATCTCGCAGCCTGAGTGACTGCAGATTCGACTGAATCATTGCGAAATACCAGAAACACAATCACCGCCGCAAGCAGCGAACTGCCGGAAGCGAGAAGGATATCCAGAGTGGAAACGGGCTCGGCTTTTTCAAAAAGGAACGATTCAAAGCCGTGCACGAACGGCGAAGAGAACACGCCGAACAGAATCGCTGCGACTACGAGGATGAGAAGAACGGCGCGGATGAAGAATCCGGACTCATGCGGCTCGTGGCCATGCCCGCCATGATCATGACTTTTCGCGGAAGGCGTTTCCAGCAAAGCCAGCATGCGAAATAGATACAGAACGCCGAGCAGCTCTGCGCCAAAAACAATCCAGTAAACGATGCCGCCGGAAACAGGCACACCGAACACGATGAAGCTTGCGTGCGAAATAGAATGGAGCACGGCCTCTTTCGAGAAGAAACCCGAAGCGAGCACGGGCGCAATGCCTGCGCCGCCGATCGCTCCGGTCCAGAGCGCAAGACGAGTCACAGGAAGCTTTCGCAAAACACCGCGCAGGTGATGGAGGTTCTGTTCGTGATGGGCGGCAAGAATGATGCTGCCCGCAGCAAGGAACGAAAGCGCTTTGAAAGAAGCGTGCCCGAAGAGATGAAACAGGCCCGCCGACATAGAGCCTGCAGCGAGCGCGAGAAACATCAGGCCGAGATGCGAAAGCGTGGAATATGCGAGGACCTTCTTGATATCGCTCTGAAAGCAGGCAAGGACGGCGCCTACGAGCAGGGTAAGCAGGCCGCAGACGAGAAGAACACCGCGCGCCTCAGGAATCGCCGCATACAGCCAGTTCAACCGGGCCACGAGGAATACACCGGCCGTCACCATCGTTGCGGCGTGAATCAGAGCGGACACGGGAGTCGGACCGGCCATAGCATCCGGAAGCCAGACGTGCAGAGGCACCTGCGCCGATTTCCCAAAAGCACCGCCGAGCAAGAGCAGGCTCGCGGCAAGAAGATCACGCCGCGTGGATGGATCGAGCGAGCCTGAAATTGTTTCAAACTTCGCGGGCATTTCTGTGAACGAAACAGTCCCAAACACTTTGAGAAGATAGAACACACCCAGAATAAAGAGCAGATCGCCGATTCGGTTTACGAAGAACGCTCGATAGGCCGCAAGGGGCACACCGGCCTTCTTCCACTCATGGCCGATCAGAAGGTAGCTGCAAAGGCCCACGCCTTCCCATCCGAGGAACAAAAGAACAAGGTTCTCGGAGAGAACGAGAATCAGCATGGCGGAAATAAACAGAGACAGGCTTGCAAAGTAGCGAACGGGCGATTCGTCATCGCGCATGTAGTCGATCGAGAACAACAGAATCAGAGTGCCGAATAACGTTACGAGCAGGGTCATGAGCCCGGAAAGCAAATCCATGCGAAGACCCAGAACAGCATTCCACTGCTCCGAGAACTCAAGAAAGGAACCGAAGGACCAGACTTCTGCTTTCGCAGAGACGAAAATATTCCCGGCAATGACGCCCTGGAGCGCAATCAAGCAGGCGAGCACGAGAGCTGCGGCCGAACCGAGAACGGTGATTGCCGATGCGCCGCGAAGGCCGAGGCGTTTTCCGAGAATGGCAGTGAGACCCGCAGCCAGGGCTGGCAGAAGCGGAATCCAGACCAGCGCAGCGTTCATCGCTTGTCCTCTTCTTCGCCGAGCTTCGTAAGCGAGTCGGCCATGATGCTTCCGGAATTCTTAAAGATAAGTATGATCATAGAGAGTCCGACCGCCGCTTCCACAGCCGCAACGCCAATCGAGAGCATGTAGATGTACTGGCCGGCTTCAAGCCCGGCCCAGCGAAAGTAGTTGAACGCAATGAGAGCAATGTGCACGCCGTTGAGCACAATCTCAACAGACAGGAAGATCAACAGCAGGTTGCGGCGAATGATGATTCCGTAACATCCGATGAGGATTAGGACGGCGGACAGAATCAGACACGTATGAAGAGAAAAGACCGCCATCGGCATTTATTTTTCCCCCGTACCCCGATGGTCAACTGAATTCACGCAGGAACCCGGCATGCTTCCGTCAACGCCGCTTCCGAACCAGCTCACGACCGCGCGCAATGCTGACCGCCGCGACGATGCCTGCGAGAACCAGGAACGAAAGCAGTTCGAACGAGAAAATGTATGGATTGTCTGAAGTATTTTTGAAGAGCATGTTGCCGATGGATTTCAGGCTTCCGTATTCGCGCGGAACCGCCGGTCCAGCCGCAAAAGACATAGTACCAAGAACTCCAAGGAGCACCGCTCCGAGAATCAGCACAATCCCGAGAGCCGCAAGAGGCGTCCGCGGACGCTTCCGCTCGCCATCCGGCGAAACTTCGCCGTCGCCGGGCGCCGGATTCACCATCATGACTACAAATGTGAACAGAACGAGAATCGCGCCCGCATACACGAGGATCTGAAGAATGCCGACGAACGGAGCCTGGAGAAAGAAGTAAATCGCCGTTGTCGGAAGAAACGACATGATGAGAAGGAACGTAGCCCTCACAGGGTTTTTCACGACCACAACGGCCAGCGACAATAGAACGAGCGCTCCAGCGTTTACGAGGAAAATGATTTCAGTGACCTGCATGGCCCGGCTCCTGGATTCCCCGCTCCTGCAGCTGCTCTCTGTGCAGATCGCGTCCGTACTCTTCGAAATTGTTCAGCAGCTTGTCAATACTGTAGATGAAATCTTTGCGATTGTCGTGCACGACGGGAACTTTGTTCGTCATCATGATCGCGTCTTTCGGACAGGCTTCCACGCAAAAACCGCAGTAGATGCAGCGCAGCATGTCTATGTCGAATGACTTTGGAATCTTGTCGCGCCCTTCCCAACCTTTGCCTTCGGGAGCCGGCTGTGCTTCAATGTGAATGCACTCTGCGGGACAGGCAGTCGCGCACATATAGCACGCCACACATTTCATGTGATCGTGCTCGTCCTTCGTCAACGCATGTTCGCCGCGAAAGCGCGGATCAACCGGAGGCTTCTCTTCCGGGTACTGAATCGTGACGGGCTTCTGCAAAAACTGCCCCATCGAAACATAGAGTCCCTGAATGAGGGCTTTGATGGACCCGAGGGTAGTAGCGTACGGAACTGCAGGCTTCATAAACTTCGACCTCTATTTCCACACATGCACAAGAAGGGCTGTGATGAGCAAATTCACAAGCCCGGCCGGAATCAGCCGCTTCCAGCCGAAACGCATGAGCTGATCCCAGCGCAGACGCGGCAGAGTCCAGCGCACCCACATAAAGAGGAAAATCATAGCCGCCACTTTCAGCAAAAAC
>CAZUJO010000057.1:0-13201 GCA_964619995.1 uncultured Leptospiraceae bacterium | reverse complement strand
GTTGCCGGCCTTTTCTGTAAGATCCAGGCTCGTGAATCGCACCAGGCGCACTGTCATGGAAATGGAATCCGCTGCGGCCTCCGCGCGCGCTGTAGGAAGCGATTCGCCGATGGTCGTGATGGCTTCATACGCGTGCTGAGCGGATCGCATGCGCATGCGAATGTCCATTGGGAAGCTGGCCAGCTGTTTGCTGTAGATTTCTTTCACCGTTAAGCGGTCATCCGGCGCGGCATTCTTCTGGCTTTCGTAAGCTTCCTGGGATGCCTTCATGAGTTCGTCCTGCATGAGTTTCTCAGAAGGCGCAATTCCGAGGCGCGAAGCGACGAGAGGCAGGATGTAGAGCTGGCGCAGCTGATTGGCCATGCAATTCTTCAATATGTATTCGGGGATCTGGCCGAAGGCGCTCATGCTCTGCTTGCAGTTGTCTTCTGCCATCGCGTAAAGGCGGGGCTGAATTTCTTCGCCATTGAAGCTGCCCACGCGGCCTGCGCCCGATAGGATGTCCGTGATCGTGCTGATCGGCGTGCGCGAAAAGGTAAGCGCAAGCATGATGCCCAGGATTATGATGATCAGCGCGGAGCCAAATTTCTTGATGATATCGACGGAACCCATGGCGCCAATGCTTCGAACGGGAAGCAAATCCGCCACAAAATAATCCTCAAGGGGCAGGGCGTTTGCATAGATAATCACCACAGGGCATGTATTTCATCGGCATAGGACTCATTCTGCTCGGGCTCATCAGTCTTGCAGTGCTGTTTTTCTCCGTCAGCGCAACCAGGGCGGAGGCGGCCGATCGCATCGTGCCCGTCATTGCGCGCGGTCCGGAACTGCGCGAAGCTGCGCCGGCGCCGGTTATGGAGCCGGTTTCTCTCTCCAATTCGCAGCTGCCGCCGGCGGATCAACCGATGGACCGTCCGGTTCACGCTGACACGGCAGGGCCCGCCGATTCTTTGCCTTCATCATCCGTTCCTCCATCCGAACCTGTAGCTCCAGCCATGGCCCAGGCATCGGTGCGCGCGGTATCTCCTCCCGCGCCGCCGGCCGCGCCCAAACCCATGGTTCATCGCCGCGATCCGGGGCAGCTGGCTGTGTTCGGCACGCTGTTTCTCGATCACGCGAGAAACCTTTCGCTCCTTGCGGGGCGAGGACTGGAAGACCTGCCTCCGCGCATGTTCGCCGATTTTAAGAGAGTGGGCAAGGGCAGTCTGGTCTGCGAAGGCCAGGGTTTCTTCTTCAAATCAGGTAATACTCTGCACTCGTATTCCACGAACGATCTGGAGCAGATCGTCTTTTTGAATTCCGGCCTGGCCCTTGTGCCGGGAAGCGTTCAGTCCCCGATTGCCATTGTCTTGACGGATGAGTCGGACCGTGTGAAGGCATTCATTCGGGAAAACGCAGCCTGAATGAGACAATTTGAACAATCCAATACACGCCGACCTGTAGTCATTGCAAGCCTCACGCTCCTGCTCATAGGAGCGGCCATCGTCGGGATTTTCTACGGGGATCAAGTCATCGCTTTTGCATCCGGGCAGATCCTCGGCAGCGCCGACACGCGGATCCAGAAACGGCTGAATACCTTCGAAGCGGAGTACCGGAAGGCGGGGCGAAGCCCTGCCGAGCTTCTCGATCTCGTTGAGTCGACGCGAAAGATCGTGCAGATGATGGAGCGCGAAAAACCTGCGAGCGCCGAAGTGTTTTACTATTATAGCCTCCTAAACTATTACGAAATTCTCGTGCGCGTGCCGCTGAACGGGCCCTCGCTTCTTCGTATGACCGGGCGCGGATACCTGCCTGATTCTCCTGAGGGCCTGAATCTGCCTCCCGTCGCAATCAGCGCTCTGGCCCAGGAAACCGCGAATCTCGCCCGCAAATCTCTGGCAATCGACCCAAACCCTGCGTATGCCTCGCGCGTGCGCGCGGCTCTGATTCTCGGGGAACTCCTCGCCACGGGCAGAACGGATCCGAATCTCCTGCAGACCACCCTCTCCATCAAAAAAGAGGACCTGACGCCGGTGACTCTTGAGACGACCGACTGGATGCGATGGGCGTTATTTGCCCTTCAAGGCAAGTCGCCTGAACTGGAGCAGGAATTCATCGAAAAGAAGATGCTGACCCTCCCGCCGCCAGGCGTGAATACGGAGAACAAGAGTCTTGATCCAAATGAAGCACGGCTCCTGCTCAGCCATGCTTGCTTCAACGCGAAAGACTACATACGCGCGCTGACCTACGCGCGCCAGGTCAAGATGGATCCGAACACAGAGACGATCTGGAAGGTCGATGCTGCGCGCCTTGAGGGTGAAATATTCCTCGTTCAGAACGGGCCGCTGGCCGCGAAGCCGTTCTTTGACGAAGCCCTGGCGCTGAGCGGCGGGAAAGACAAGTTCCTGGAAGACCGCATCGCCAGCTTGAACCCGGCCCGTCCGGTCCGCACCCAGGCCCCGTGAGGCCATTTTTTGGCCTGAAAACAAATAGAAATGGCCAAAAACAGGGCACATTGTAAATCAGCCCACAACAGCAATTATCATGATGTTTGATCGCGTTTTTAGTCTCTTCTCCAACGATATGGGCATTGACCTGGGTACGGCAAATACCCTGGTTTATGTAAAAGGCCAGGGCATTGTGCTCTCGGAACCTTCGGTGGTGGCCGTGCAGTCTTCCACCGGTAAGGTGCTCGCGGTCGGCAACGAAGCGAAGCGGATGCTCGGAAAAACTCCGGGCGACATTGTTGCGATTCGCCCCATGCGCGACGGTGTGATCGCCGACTTCGAAACCGTTGAAAAGATGATCCGCTATTTTATTCAGAAAGTTCACAAGCGCACAACGTTTGTAAAGCCGCGCATGGTAATCGGCGTGCCTTCCGGAATTACGGAAGTGGAAAAGCGCGCTGTGCGCGAATCTGCGGAACAGGCGGGAGCGCGCGAAATCTTCCTGATTGAAGAAGCGCTCGCTGCTGCAATCGGCGCGGACATCCCGATCCACGAACCTGCAGGGAGCATGATCGTCGACATCGGCGGCGGTACAACTGAAATCGCAGTGATCTCTCTCGGCGGTATGGTGATCTCCGACTCGATCCGCATTGGCGGTGACGAGTTTGATGAAGCGATTGTAAGATATCTTCGCACGCAGTACAACCTGGTGATCGGCGACCGCACAGCGGAAGATGTGAAAATCACGATCGGCAATGCATTCCCGGAAAAGAAAACGGAAGTGCGCGAACTGAAAGGTCGCGATGCGATCAGCGGTCTTCCGCGCGTTCTCGAAATCGACTCCAACGAAATCCGCAAAGCGCTTCAGGAACCCATTGAACAGATCCTCGAAGCCGTGAAGAACACTCTGGAGAAAACACCTCCGGAACTGGCTGCTGACATCGTGGAACGCGGGATCGTTCTGGCGGGCGGCGGCTGTCTTCTGAAAGGACTGGATAAGTACATCAGCAAAGAAACCGGGGTTCCGGTTTTCCGCGCGCCGAATCCGCTGATCTGCGTGGCTCTTGGCACCGGGAAATACCTGGATGAGCTGAAGAACATCAATCGCGGCCTTAAGTAATCATGCTGTGGGAGATTCTCTGGAGAAATAAGAACTCCTTCAGTCTCACCTTCTGCATTCTTTTTTCCACCATCTGCATGGTCTGGCAGCGCAACCCTCTTGCGCGCACAGTCGGATTTTTCGGAAAGCTCGCGGACCGCGCTTCGGGCGCCATGAACTCCGGGCTTTCTGCAACGGGCCGATTCTGGGTCGAAATCGATAAATTCCGCGAGCTCGAGAAACGTTATGCGGTCGCTGAGAAGCAGATCGAAGAGTACCGGCTCGAGAAAGATAAGTTCGACGCGCTGAAGCGCGAAAACGAGACACTCCGCAAAACACTTGGTTTTAATCAACCTTCTGAATTTCCCGAGGTCCGCGCGGAAGTCCTCGGCGTGCGATTGAACTCGATCAGTCCGCGGATCATCATTGGGAAAGGCGAAGAGGCGGGCATCCGTCCGTTCATGCCCGTGATTGCGCGCTCAAGTGATTCAAAGGGAAATCTGGTTCGCGTTATCATTGGCATCGTAGTGTCTGCGGACAACGGAACTTCGGTCGTTCAGCCGTTGATTCATCCTGGCTTTCAGATGGGAGTGCGGCTGCCGGATTCAGGCGAATGGGCAATGCTGTCCGGTAACTCCGGAAACCCCATGCAGGCACTCATCACAATCATTACGGGCGACGGAACGTTAGACGGCAGAAAGCCCATCGGCCAGACGGTCGTAACGAGCGGCGACGGCGGCATCTTTCCGAAAGGAATTCCAGTGGGCGTAATTACGCGCGAAGGACCGCGGCAGGGTCAGGCGAGAACGTTTCTCGTTCAACCGCTTGCGCAGCTGACAGCGCTTGATTCAGTTACCGTAATTATCAAGAAACCGGAAGCCTGGGCCCGCAAGAATGATGAAGACAAACTCGAGCAATTCCTGAAGACCGAGTTCGGGGCTCCGGAATATCCGGAAACGCTCATTCGCATTGACGAGCATAGAGAGCGTGCACAGAAGCGCGAACAGGAGCAGGCAGAACAGACGCAGCAGGAACAGACTCCGGCTGCGACCGGCCAGCAAAACGAACCGCGCCGTCTCCAGAACGTTACTCCACGATAGATATGTTTCTAAATCTTGCTGTAGTCGCAATTGGCATCCTGATCTCCTTCTTCTTGAAGGGGATCAACTTCCTGAGCCTCGACATGGAGTCGCTCGGGGGCGGAATCCTCTACCCTGATTTCCTGTTGATCTTCGTGATCTTCTTCGCGCTCAGGCGCGGGGATTTCAGCGGGCTCTGGGTTGGATTTTTTGCGGGATTGCTGGAAGACTCAGGTCTACTGAGTTTCGCAGACCGGACCGGCGAGTTTCTGCCGATCATTGGAAGTCACGCGCTCATCTACTGCCTGACCGGCTTCATTCTGGGTAAAGTGAACCGGCTCATGGACAAAGATCGAGTGCCGACGATCATCCTGCTTGTTTTTGTGACCAGTGTGGTGGAGCGGATTCTCGTCTGGCTCCTTGTGGGAATCCTTGAAGATTTTAATCGTTCCTATTCCGTTCTCGGCCCAAGCGTATACACGGCTCTTTTCGCTCCCATCTGGATGGCGGGCTTGAGCTGGGTTTACAAGATGCAGGAGTAGAATGAGTCGTTCCGCATCAGAATTTCGCTTAGAGCAGCAGTTTCAGACGCGTGTATATTTCTACACGGGTTTGATTCTGTTCGTGGGCGCTGTGCTCACGATTCAGATGGGCAACCTTCAGCTGCTACATGGCGCGGAGAATCGCCGCATGGCGAAGAAGTTCGTCAGCCGTCAGGAATTCACCGTCGCGCCGCGCGGGCTTCTGCTCGACCGCACGTCTGATCCCGCAAACCCGCTCGTTAAAAATCTCATCACGACCGACTTCGTTGTGTATCCTTCGCGTTTCGAAAACCTGGAAGAAGGCAAGGCATACATTCGCGAGTTCTGCAAAATCATGGGGCGGTCCTGCGCTCCGTATGAACAGTACTTTGCTCCGGATGCGTGGAAGCTCCTCGTGCGCCGCAACGAAGCCATCACTCTTTTGACCCGGATGGACAACTCGGAACACGAGCGCCTGGGTGAGCTTCGCATGGTGACGGAATACGGATCGTTCGTTACGAATCATCTCCGTTACTATACAATGGGTCCGGCCGCCGCGCACGTGACCGGATACATCGGCCTTCCAAGCCGCTCCGAACTCGACAAAGGCCTTGCGCTTCCGTACCAGATGCTCGGCAAAGGCGGGATCGAAGCGCGTTATGACTCAGACCTTCGCGGAACGGACGGCGTGCGCGTTCGCCACCGTTTCATGGACGAAGAGGAACAGCTCGCCGAGTCCGAGCAGGGAAACAGTCTTGTTCTTACGATCGATCGTCGAGCGCAGGCGGCAGCCTACACTGCGCTGAAAAACTCAGGGCGCCGCGGCGCTGTGATCGCAATGCGGCCTTCCACCGGAGAAATTCTGGCTCTCGTTTCGTATCCATCGTTTGATCCAAACATACTTTCGAGCGGGTCACCCGATGCGCGCTCGCGTCACACAAAAGTCGTGCAGGATTACGAGGGATTCCTGAATATTGCGATTCAGGCGAAGTTTCCGCCCGGGTCGACCTTCAAGCCGTTAGTCGCCATTGCTGCGCTCGAAAACTCAGCGGAGAATCACGTTACAGAGGAAACCTCGTTTCACTGTGCGGGCAGCTGGCTTCTCCCCTCGTCGGTTGCCGGCGTTCCTCCGGCTCGATTCAACTGCTGGAACGCAGGGCATGGCACAAACAATCTGATCGGCGCGATCGCTCATTCCTGCACTGTATATTTTTATCAGCTCGGTTACAAGATTGGACCGAACCCGATGATCCATTTCGCTCGCGCTACCGGACTGGATAAGAAAACGGGCGTGGATCTTCCGGGCGAAATCCAGGGATTTGTGCCGGACCAGCGATGGAAGCAGATCACGTGGTCGAGCCGCTGGTATGACGGCGACACTGTGAACCTTGCGATCGGTCAGGGCTTTCTCGAAGTCACTCCGATTGAGCTTGCGGTTCTCTACTCGGCGATGGCGAACCGCGGAAAGATCTACCGTCCGTTTCTCGTGAAAGAAGTGCGCGACCCTGTCAGCAACCGCGTTCTGCGCCGCGTGCGTCCGGATCTGATGCACGAAGTGCCGATTTCGCAGAAGAGTCTTGATATTGTTCAGGAAGGAATGAGATCCGTGGTCACGCGCGGTACGGCCCAGAATCTGAATCGACCGGACTATCCTCCGATTGCCGGCAAGACCGGTACGGTTCAGACGCGAAGCAGGATCAAGGCTGCGAACCACGCCTGGTTTGCTTCTTTCGGCCCGTACGATGCTCCGATCGAAGAGCAGATGGTCGTGGTCGTATTCGTCGAGTTTGGAATGGGCGGCTCTGCAGCCGCTGCCCCGATTGCCGGCGAAATCTTTCATGCAACCTATCCGGATTATACGCCGAACGTTCATCCGCAGATCAAGCGTGAGAACAGTTCTGCGCCCGGCGTCCTTACGCCGCCGGCTCCCGCTGCTCCGGAGAAACCTCAATGATCAACCGCTATAAACTCGACTTCTACCTGTTAGGCGCTGCCATCGCGATCGTTTTTGCGGGCATCTTCACGCTCTACACGCAGGAATATCAGCTGGCAGAAGGCGCCGGCCGCTGGTACAAGCAGCTGATCTTCTTCGGCATTGGTCTGGGCGTCTGTCTTGCTCTCCGCCGCATGAACTACCAGGTTCTGGAAAGCTATGCTGTGCCTGTGTATTTGTTTTCGCTCGTGCTGCTCATGATGGTGCTTGTGTTTGGCGCCACGATCAAAGGAGCCAAATCCTGGTTTCGCCTGGGTCCGATCAACGTGGAGCCCTCGGAGTTTGCGCGCATTGCAACGATTCTCGTGCTCGCAAAATACCTGCAGTTGAAAGAAAGGGAAATGGACCGCATTCCGACTCTCATTGTCGCATTCGGAATCTGTCTTTTGCCCATGCTTCTGATCGTGGTTCAGCCGGCATTCGGCGACGCATTTGCATTCACTCCAATTCTTCTGAGCATGCTGTTTGTTGCGGGAGCGGACCTCTATCACATTGGTTCGGTCGTCGTCTTCTTCTCCGTCGCAATTTCTGTTCCGCTTTACATCGAGTATCACAACATTACGCTCGTGGATCCGCTGGTCTCGCATCTCTCTGATCTGGGCAAGACGGATCTGCTTCCTGCCGTCCGCGTGCTCAAGACCGACATCTGGAAATTTGCCTGGAAGGGCAAGATCCCTGCGTCCATCGAAGGTCCGGATCGCGACTATCTGACGGGCCTTGCTGCGAATCAGAATCTCAAAGCATCTCTGGTCGAAGCGGTCAATTCTGTGCGCGCGGACAGCGGCGGACTTCTGCTTCGTCTGCTCGAAAACGACACGCTTCTTCTGGCTCTCGGGATATTTTTTACGTTAAGCGCCCTCGTTCTCTTGATCCTCAGGCTGACGCAGGGAACGACTCTTGCCAATCTCAGAAAGCTTTATATCCCATTTGGCGTAATCGGAATTTCGCTGTTGTCCGCTGTAGCGGTTCACATGACCTTCTCGTTCAAGTATCACCAGATTGCGCGCGTTACGGCATTCATCAACCCGGACCGTTTTCCCCGCGACCTGGCGTACCAGACCCGCGCATCCCGAGCCGCAATCGGCTCAGGAGAACTGACGGGCCGCGGCTTTTTCCAGGGAGAAATGACGACCGGCGAGCGTCCGCTTGTGCCGGAAGCTTACACGGACTTCATTTTCACATCCTGGTGCGAACGGACCGGATTCATCGGCGGGGTGATTATGATCCTTCTGCTTCTCAGCATCCCGCTGCGGGGCATGCTGATCAGCTTTGAATCCAGGGACCGGTTTGCGGCCCTCATTTCTGCAGGGATTTCGTTTACTTTCTTCTCGCACGTCCTGATGAATGTGGGCATTGCCGTGGGGTTATTGCCCGTTACCGGCCTTCCGCTCAGTTTCATGAGCTACGGGGGATCCCACCTGGTTATGTCCATGACCGCCCTCGGAATCCTTCTCAGTGTGGGCCGCAGGCGCTTTGCCAACTGATCCTGCCTGCCGAAAATAAGGTGTGAGCGCAGAGCGTTACGAACAGTTGCACGACTTGCTTTCGAGCTATGAATCCGCCATTCTGAGGGTGGAATCCGAGCTGCAGGCCTGCCAGCGCGCACTGCCCGAAATCGAAAATACCGCAGCGGAAATCGGCCCCCTCCTGCCGGCGCGCGCCAGCTTCGCCCGAGAGCGCTCCATCCGCATGCTTCAGAGGACCGCGCGGCTCCATGAGATCTTTGACACGTTTCGCCGCGAATTCGGGGTTCTGCACCGTCAGGTGGACAAGATCCGCCGAGATGGTCGTTTAACGTTGATTCCAATGCCCGAAGAAAAGCCGGGCGTGCAGGCCGAGGCGGATTACACTCTCATCCGCCTGGGGCAGATGCATTTCTGCGTCTTCGCGCGGCCGCGCGAGATTCTGCGCAATCGGCCGGTGTCGGCCGCGCCAGGTCCGGACGAACTCTTTCCCGGGCCGGAGAGTCTTGAACTGTTTGCCCCGGGTCGGTCGCACCTCAATCAGATGATATTTGAAACGCCGGAAGGAACGCTGGGAGTCTGGTTTGAAGAAGAGCTTCAACCCGTCCTTGAAGCGACTAACAGGGTACAGGTGGAGAGCGCGGGAACCCATCCACGGATCCGCGGAAAATTCAAATTCCGCGGCGTGGATTACTATGTGTTGAGGGTGGACACCGATTCTCAGGAATCGTAATTCGTCAGGAACTCATTGAACTCGGCCAGGTCTTTCATGAACTGGTTTACTCGGCCTTTTCCCCACCCGCGCGCAAGCGCTCCGATGAGTTTGCTTTCGCCGCCAGTCATGGACTGCGCGAGAGCCTTGCCTTTCTTTGTAACACTGAGCCGTTTGATGCGGCGGTCTTGAGAGTCGGACTGACTCGTTACGAGAGCTCCATTCTGAAGCGCGCGCACGGCCTGGCTCATCGTCATAGGGTCGCGCCGCAGGATTCTACCCAGTTCTCCCTGTGAGATGCCCTGCTGTCGTTCCACATGAATCAAGATAGAAAGAGCCAGAGTGGACTGCTTGTCCTTCTTCTGCATGTTGCCGCGCACAATATCCATTGCGCCGCGGAAAGCGGAACCCATTGCGAGGATCAAATCGTTAGAAGCCATAAATCCAAGAAAACAAAAAAGGGATCGGAGTCAATATAAATAGTCTAAACCACCTGCGAAGGCAGAAAAGGTATACATTTATAAAATAACTCGGATGTGTCGCCCCTGCGTCACATCGCAGCAACGAAAGATGGCGCCTGCCGTTGGCCAGGTTTCTTGCCAGGAAAGCCAGCGTTTCGGCATCATTTTTGCTTTAAGTACAGGCCCAGCCAGCGATTTCTGGCAATTCGGGGCTCAGCATATGTCTAGAGAAGAAATGAAACCGTCCGCGCAGGGTTTGTACGATCCAGCACTGGACAAAGATTCGTGCGGGGTCGGCTTTGTAGTCGATATCCAGGGCCGAAAAACGCGTAGAATCGTGGATTTGGGCCTCCAGCTCATCCACAACCTGGAGCACCGCGGCGCGGTGGGCGCTGATCCGCTCACAGGCGACGGCGCTGGCATTCTTCTTCAAATGCCGGATAACTTCTTCAGAAGGACGGCCAAAGAGGCCGGGATTGATCTGCCCCCGGAAGGGCGATATGCGGTCGGTTTCATGTATCTGCCGCAAAATCGTACGCAGCGAAAAGCGGTCGAAACCATCATTGAGAAAGTCACTGTAGACGAAGGTCAGGAATTTCTCGGCTGGCGCGACGTTCCGGTGCAGCCGGAATTCACCGGCGAGGGAGCCCGCTCGACTCTGCCTTGCTTTCGCCAGTGCTTCATTGGCGCATCCGCAGAAATCAAAGACACGGCCGACTTCGACAGAAAGCTCTATTTGATTCGCCGCGTCATTGACCGCCGTGTTCGCGCGGAGCACAAACTCGATCGCAGCCGTTACTACGTGGCATCTTTTTCAAGCCGAACCATCATCTACAAAGGGATGCTTCTGGCAGATCAGCTGTCGAAGTTCTACGTCGATCTGCAGGCTCCGGATATGGAATCCGCGCTTGCTCTGATTCACATGCGCTTCTCAACGAACACCTTCCCGACCTGGGACCTCGCGCATCCGTTCCGAATGATAGCGCATAACGGTGAAATTAACGCGCTTCGCGGTAACATCAACTGGATGGCCGCGCGCCAGATGATGATGGAGTCGCCTCTTTACGGGAAAGACCTGAAGAGAATGCTTCCTATCATTATGGAAGGGCAGAGTGATTCTGCGACCTTTGATACCGTGCTCGAACTTCTCGTTATGGCCGGCCGCAGTATGCCGCATGCGATGATGATGATGGTTCCGGAAGCCTGGTCAAAGAATCCGGACATGGAAGCAGAGCGACGCGCCTTCTACGAATACCACGCAACGATGATGGAACCGTGGGACGGTCCTGCCGCGATTGCATTTACAGACGGCACGCAGATCGGCGCAACCCTCGACCGAAACGGACTTCGTCCGGCCCGTTACATCGTCACGAAAGACGATCTGGTCATCATGGCGTCGGAAGCCGGAGCGCTTCCTGTTGAGCCAGCCAACATTTCGCGCAGCGGCAAACTCCAGCCCGGCAAAATGTTCCTGATCGATCTCAACGAAAAACGCATTGTTGAAGATGAAGAAATCAAGCGCCGAATCATGACGCAGAAGCCCTACCGCAAGTGGGTAGATGAGAACATGATCCGCATGAATGAACTGCCGGATCCTACGTTCGTGCACCAGCCGGAACATCCGACGATTCTCGAACGCCAGCGCGTGTTCGGCTACACGTCGGAAGACATCACAAGCATCATCCGACCCATGGCCGTCACAGGCGAAGAGGCCATCGGCTCGATGGGCGTGGATGCGTCGCTTGCCGTGCTCTCTGACAGACCGCAGCCGCTCTTCCGTTATTTCAAGCAGCTGTTCGCGCAGGTCACGAACCCTCCGATCGATCCGATTCGTGAAGAGCTCGTAATGGAGCTGACGACTTACATTGGACCGGAAGGCAATCTGCTCGACGAAACCCCGCAGCATGCGCATCGTCTGGAGCTCGAGCATCCTGTTCTCACGAACAATGACCTGGAGAAGATTCGCACGATTGCGCGCGGGCATTTCCAGGCCGTTACGTTGAACATCCTGTTTGATCCGGAAGCCAAAAGCGGCATGCGAAACCGGCTTGATCAGGTCTGCGATGAAGCGGCGAACGCGGTTCGCAGCGGCGTGAATCTGATCATCCTGTCGGACCGCGGCGTGGGCCCGAACGTAGCTCCTATTCCAAGCCTTCT
The DNA here is from genome assembly GCA_964619995.1 of uncultured Leptospiraceae bacterium. GTDB lineage: Bacteria > Spirochaetota > Leptospiria > Leptospirales > Leptonemataceae > JAEUSB01. The sequence continues at coordinate 1,290 of CAZUJO010000057.1, read as the reverse complement.
GGCCGTTGCGGCCGTGCATCATTTCCTGATTCGCGCGGGCCTGCGGACGAAGACAGGAATCGTTCTTGAGTCGGGCGAGCCGCGTGAAGTTTCGCATTTCGCGCTCCTCCTGGGTTACGGCGCAAACGCGATCAATCCGTATCTCGCATTCGAGACGCTCGCTGATCTCATTGAAGAAGGCGGCATGCCGGAAATCAAGAGCTTCAAAGATGCGCGCAAGAACTACATCAAAGCCATTGGCAAGGGTCTGTTCAAGATCTTCAGCAAGATGGGTATTTCCACGCTTCAATCTTACTGCGGCGCGCAGATTTTCGAAGCGGTGGGACTCGATTCCGAGCTTATCAATCAGTATTTCACAGGCACTCCCAGCCGCATCGAAGGTTGCAGCGCCGAAATGCTTGAAGAGGAAGTTCTTCGCCGTCACACGCTTGCGTATGACGAGACATTCCATCCAGGACTGCTCGATCCGGGCGGTCTGCACTACTGGAGAAAAGAAGGCGAAGCGCATCTGTATTCGCCGTCAACGATCCACAAATTGCAGCAGGCAACGAAATCCGGCGACTACAAGCAGTTCAAAGAGTTTTCAAAGCTGATCGACGATCAATCGAAACGGCGCGTGACGCTGCGCAGCCTGCTTGAATTCGATACAAACGCTCAGAGCGTTCCGATCGAAGAAGTTGAGCCAGTCAGCGAAATCGTGAAACGTTTTGCAACCGGCGCTATGAGCTTTGGTTCGATTTCCTGGGAAGCGCACACGACGCTTGCGATTGCCATGAACCGCCTCGGCGGAAAGAGCAACACCGGCGAAGGCGGCGAAGACGCCGTGCGCTACAAGCCGCTTCCGGGCGGCGACAGTATGCGAAGCGCGATCAAGCAGGTTGCTTCCGCTCGATTCGGCGTTACCACGAACTATCTTGTGAACGCAGACGAACTGCAGATCAAGATGGCGCAGGGCGCAAAACCGGGCGAAGGCGGTCAGCTGCCAGGACACAAAGTCGACAAGCACATCGGCAAACTGCGTTTCAGCACGCCGGGTGTAACGTTGATCAGTCCGCCTCCTCATCACGACATCTATTCCATTGAAGATCTCAAGCAATTGATCTTCGATCTGAAGAACGTAAACCCTCAGGCGCGAATCAGCGTGAAGCTGGTGAGCGAAGTGGGAGTCGGCACGGTTGCGGCGGGCGTTGCGAAATGCCATGCGGATCACATTCTGATCAGCGGTGACTCCGGCGGAACGGGTGCAAGTCCCATATCGTCGATTCACCACGCAGGCACTCCGTGGGAACT
>CAZUJO010000056.1:0-13285 GCA_964619995.1 uncultured Leptospiraceae bacterium | reverse complement strand
TGTTCTGACTGTGGACAGATTCCAGAGGTTACCGTTATGCGATCTAAACTGATTCTTCTTATGGCGGGCTTCCTGGGCCCTGTCGCCTGCGTTGCGATCGGCACGATCGGCATGACGAAATCAACGGACGTCACCCCGGCCGCGAAAAGCATCGTCATCTACAGCGCCGGCGGAAGCGTTGTGTCAGGCACGGTCAATGCGCCCGCGATGGAAGTCCTGAGACTCAGGCTTCCCGGATCGGCGCAGGCCATTACGCTTTCGCAGAACAATCAGAGCTTGAAGTGGTTCACAACGCAGACCATCTCGGAACCGGCAAAAAGCGGATCAGCTAACGAGAAATACGTGATGGTCGGCCTTCCCTCCATGACTCCGGGCGAGCTGAAGGTGAATTACTCTCTGCCGGAAATCACGTGGAGCCCGCATCTGACGGCTTCGATGATCGATTCAAAAAAGATGAATCTACAGCTGCAGGCTGCCATCACAATGGGCGCCAACGAAACCTACAAGAACTGCGATGTTTCTCTGGTTCTGAACAATGCTGTCAGTCTCGATAGACTCACGGGGCACACATTCAATCTCAATTCATTCGACCTGTATCCGGGGCGGAATGTTACCTACAACCTGGACAACAAGGTTGTTGAATATTCGCTCCTGCGCGAATGGCATACCTACGGCCAGAAGGATGAAGTGCATGTTCTCATTCAAACGAAGAATCCCTTCTCGATCGATCTGACCCAGACGAACTTCGCGGTTCAGTCACATCAAATCAACGTGGAAACCGGTAATATTGAAAACCAGGTACGCCCCGGAGAGGTCCTTTCGCTCGGCGCAGGGATTGACGATACAGTTTTCACCTTCCGCAACGTGAAACTTTCGGAAGCAACCGACAAACGCCCGCTGCCCTTCAACCACAAGATCTCCTATCAGATCACAAACAGATCCGACCAGGAAAAAACGCTGCGCCTTGTCTCTGATCGCGTAACGGGCGTGGACCACAGGTCCATCTATCACTTCAAAAGAGAGCCGGACGCCACTCCCGAAAAAACTCTCGTATGGATTCTGACTCTGAAACCATACAGCACGGAAATTCTTGAATACGACTATGACGCAGACGTGAAAGAAGTGCCGGGAGAAACGGGCTTCGAAGAAGGGCTGTAAGGCTTCAGGCCGCGGAATGGCGGCCCCTGGCAGGCCGCTCTATATGCCGCATAACGTTATGAACGAGCTCTGACCGGCCGGGGAACCAGCACGGGAGTGGAGCGTTTGTATTCTTCGTAGTCAGCCTGCCCTCCCCATTTCCGGTCGGCCGCTTCTTCGAGAAGAGGAATCCCGCTGATTTTTGTCAGCAGAATCGCCACAAACACGGGCGACACCAGAGTCAAATACTGCCAGCCCTGGAGCACAGGAAGAGCCATGATGGCAATGCCGGTCCATAGGACGATTTCGCCGAAGTAGTTTGGATGCCGCGACGCCGCCCACAGCCCGCTGGAGATAAATTTGCCGCGATTCTCGGGCTTCGCGCGGAACACGCGCTTCTGCCGGTCGGCCGAAGCCTCAATCGAAAAGCCGATCACCCAGACGGCGGCTCCGAGCGCCGCGAATATATCAAAGGACCGGGGCGCAACCGATGTCACCGCCGCAAGCCCGGCAGCAATCGAAAACACGACCCACAGTCCCTGAAGGCTCCAGGCCATGAGAAAGCGAAGGAATCGTCCGCGCACATTTGCGAATCGGCTGTCTTCGCCGGCGCGCAGAACCCGCGCGAAAAGAAACAGACCGAGACGGCCCGCCCAGACGCAGATGAAAGCTGTAATCAAAATCGAGCGAAGGTCCGGTGCCGGCTGCAGAAAGAAGGCAGTGAGCGCAAGCGACAGGTATGTGACGCTCCCGGTCAGATCATAGAATTTCTCAGTCTTGAACAGGAAGGCCGGAATAAACGCAATCCACTGAATGACGAATGCAAGAAGGGCGAGTCCCACCATCACGGGAACTCCGTTGTACGCGATTCCGTTTGCGGCGCCGGCGAAAGCGAGGGCTCCGCCAATGAGTATAGAAGCAACAACCGCAATGACAGCGATCAGGTTATCCTTATTCATGCCACAAGAAACCAGGGGAACTCGAACCCGTCTTGAAAAATTCCTCGAAAGCCTGGACGACTTGCGGCGCGCAATGCATCATTTTTTTGCGCGATTTCGCCGCTGATCCATCTCCGATTTCAGAGCCGACTTCTGGTCTTCTTCGAGGAGCGTGTTCTGTGAGAGCATATCGCGCGCTGTCTGGCCCTCGCTGTTCTTGAGCGCCAGATCGGCCCCGTGATTCAGCAAGAAACGAATCATGTTCAAGTCGTTGTGCTGCCAGCACGCCCAGTGCAGAGCCGTGTATCCGTCCTCATCCTGCAGATTGACGTTTGCGCCGTGCTTCACAAGCTCGATCGCTGTTTGACCCACCACTTCGTGCGTTGCGGCCATGAGAGGGGTCGTCCCAATATTATTTCGCGCGTCGATGCCGCCGCCGGCTGCAAGAAGCAGTTCAATCTTCCGCGCAACAAACGGCGTCTCGAAATCAAAATTGATGCTCGTGTAGTGCAGCGGCGTATTTCCATCCACGTCCCGGGCGTTTGGATCTGCGCCGCGTTTGAGCAGCATTTCTGTAATCTTCGCCGAATTCATGGACATCGAAGTGTGGAGCACGGTGACCTGCCGCTCAAACAACGGCGGACGCGGATCGACTCCTTTCGCAAGCAGGAATTCCACCGCTTTTTCGGAATCGAGCATTCCCTGGTAGGACTGCGCCCAGGTGTCGATGATGTGATGAATGAGCTCGGTGTCGGTCGTACGAATGCGCGCGCCGCGATCCACAAGCAGCTTGAACGTGCGATAGCTTCCGGTCTGGTACAGGATGTTGCGATGGTCTTCATCCTCCTGGTTCAGGAATCGCAGATTCGCGGGATTGCGGAGCCGGGCTTCGAGCGAAGCAACATTGTCATCCCAGACATCCTGCGACAGAGGATTCTGCTCCTCCGCAGCCAGGGCGGTGACTTTCAAACACAGAACAGACAGAGCAAGAAGTGCAGCTCCCGGCCAGATCAAACCGTTTCTTGTTTTCATGGAGCTCTCCTTCACCCTCGCACCGGCGCGCAGCCAGCATTCGGGCCCCGGAAACGGCCCGGCGCAAGCCAAAAACAGCGACGCAGGAACGGCCTCGACACCGCGATTTTTTTGGAGTTTTTGTCCAGAATGGAACGGCCGAGCGGTAGTAAGAATGAAAGCGTATGAGGGTAGAGCTCGTATACGAGTCCACATGTCCGAATGCCGCAGCCACGCGCGCCATGCTGCGTGGAATTCTTGCCGCGCGCGGCTCGCTCGATTCACTCATCGAGATTGATAAGGATTCGCCATCCGCACCGGCCTACGCTGCCGAGCACGCTTCCCCCACCATCCTGCTCAATGGCGAAGATCTTTTTCCGACGGGGGTTCGCGGTAATGCCTGTCGAATCTATGTGCACGAAGACGGAAAGCGCAGCGGAATTCCATCCCGGATCGCTGTAGAGAAAATGATTGATCTATTGTCATCCAGAAGCGATTGCCTGCCATGCGGATCATAGGCTTCGCTTTCCTGGTCCCGGGAATCATCCTGTCAATTCTGGGCGTTGGATTCTTTAGCACAATGAGAGGAATGGGCGCCACCATCGCAGGCGGAGTCTGCGGCGGACTCGGCGCAGTATTTACGCTCATCGCCGTGATCGCTTTGCTCCGTGACCGAGTGGATCGCCGCCGCGCCGATCTCATTTTGCAGACCGGCCTGGAGACCCGCGGGACGGTCACATTTGTAGACAGGAACTTCTCGGTGCGAATCAACGGCCGACCCATATACTCGATCATCGAGTATACCTTCAAGGACAGAATGGGCCGCGATTACACAAGAACCATGCGAAATGCCCCGAGTGATATTGTCATCCGCCGGAAAATCGAAGTGGGTTCAGAATTGCCGGTCAAGTATCTGGCGAATGATCCGGAACAAAGCGTGATCGTTCTAAACCCGGTTTGACTATGGCGAAGTCGCAAGGCAACTCCAGAAGAAACTTGATGAGCTTGACCGCGAAATCACAAAACTCACTCGCATGCATGATCGATTGAAAAAGTTGCTTCGGGACTGCAAATCCAGCCGCCACAAGGCTAAACCAGACATTGAATCTCTCGTCCGGAGTGTGACCGAGAGTGACTCACGACGTGCCCGCAGGTGAACGATAACAGAAGTATATTGGCTTCTCTTCAATTTTCCGTCTCGCGCTTCCCAGCCCCGCAAATATGCTGGGCCAATGAGCACATGGAAAAACACAATCCTGCCGGTAATCCTTTCGACGGTGTGGATCAGCGTCTCTGAATTCGCACGCAATGAATTCCTTTTGAAGTCGTTCTGGATCAACCACTATCAGGCCATGGGTTTGACATTCCCATCGGCGCCGGTGAACGGAGCCGTGTGGGGCATCTGGGCCCTCGTCTTCTCTTTCGCCATTTTCGCAGTCGCGCACAGATTCTCTCTCGTGAAGACGGCGCTCATAAGCTGGATCTTCGGATTTGTCATGATGTGGCTTGTGATCGGCAATCTCGGTGTTCTGCCGTTCGGGATTCTGTATGCGGCCGTGCCCCTGAGTCTGCTTGAGGCATTCGTCGCAGCCTGGATCACAAAGCGCTTGATCTGAACTGACCCCGCTTATTTTTTCAACCACGACCAGAGCCAGAGGATTGCCGAAGCGGCGAGGCTCAATAGAATCATGGTCGTGATCGGAAAATAGAAGTGAAAGTTCTCGCGCTCAATGCGAATGTCTCCTGGAAGCCGGCCCAGCGGAAGTCGGTCGAGCCCGATCCGATCGCCATAGACAAGGATGATTCCGGCGACAAGCGCAAGCGCTCCGAGCCATATCAACAAACGTCCGACATTCTCCATGCACCCATGTCGCTGAACGGGAGGATCGCTGCCATAAAAAACGCTTTCCGCGAGGACGATTTATCCAAAGCTTAGATCATGGCTGAAGTTCAAGTTCGCACCGTCACCAACCGCGATGATCTCATCAAACACATTGACGAAATCACGGCGGCAGTCTGTCAGATCTTTCATGAGATTCCGGACGAATACCTTTTCAGCGCCGCGGAGCCCGACGGATGGTCGATCGAAAAGAACATGAAACACATCGCGAGCACCAACCGGCTCATGAGCCGCTGGATTCGTATGCCGCGTTTCCTGCTGGCGCTTCGCGGAAAGCCAAAGCAGGGCCTGAAGATTGAAAGCATACCTGCGACGAACCGTCCGAACATCCACGAGTACGGCGGTTACCCGCATCCCGGAACCGTTCCTGTGGGCAGAAAAGCTGAACTGATTGCGGAGATTGAGAAATCGGCAGAAACGCTGAAGAAAGCGGTACTGAAACGGACCGACGAAGAGCTTGAGAAATATCAGGGAATGTTTGGAGGCATGAACCTCCGCGTATTCACGCTGTTCACTCTAAAGCACGGGTTGCACCACGCAGGCGTCGTCAAAGCACGCATGCGAGGATGATTGATTCGTCTAACGAGCCTTAGACGAATCAAGCGCGCGCAACAACTCTTCGATCCGGCCGTAGATGCCGCCGAACGCGCCATTCGATAGAGCAACAATCACGTCCCCTTTCGGCGACGCCTGAAAGGTTGCCTTGAATCTGGAAAACAGGTGATCCGGATCCTTTCCGAACTCACGCACCTTCGGACCGGGCGCTGCAAGAATCCTTTTGACGTTCAGCCTTTCGCCGGCCTTCACCTTCTTGCGATTGAAGATGTCACATATGTAGACAGCGTCGGCCCTGCGAAATGCGGTTCCGTATTCTTTTTGAAAGACATTTCGATGAGACGTTGCGCTTCGCGGCTCAAAGAGAACATGAACACGGCGGCCCGGGAAAGACTGCTTCACGGCTTCAATCGTTTCGCGCACGGCCGTTGGATGGTGCGCGAAATCCTCAATGAACGTAACCGCTCTGCCCTCGATCGATGTCTCCATCCGCACTTGCTGGCGACGCAGGACCCCCGGAAACGAAATGACGGCGTCTCGGACGGCACGCGGACTGATTCCCAGGGCAAGGGCAACGCGCGATGCGGCCAGGGCATTTCGCGCGTTGTAGTCTCCGATCAACTTTGTTCCCCGCACCGATCCTACAGCATCGAGCAGAAGGTCTCCGGCTTTGCGCGAAAATCCGTGCACGCCTTTCGATGACCGATTTCCGATCCATTCCACCGGAGAAAAGTGATACCCTTTCAATACATCGCGAACGCCGGCAGACATCTGGTTGGCAACAACGAGTCCGTTCGATGGAATGAAGCGAAGCAGCCGTCGAAAAGGGAGCGCATAGTCCTCGTAATCTTTGAAAATGTCAGCGTGATCAAATTCAACGGCATTCAATATCAAATAACGGGGCCGATAGTGAAGAAATTTGGATCCCTTGTCGAAGAAGGCAGAATCGTACTCATCGCCTTCAATCACAAAAACGTCTGAGTCCGGAAGCTCAAATCCGTCCATTCCGTCCGCGCGCACGCCTCCGGCAAACAGCCCGGCCTTGATTCCCGCTTCGCGCAGAATGTGATGAGTGAGAAACGTCGTCGTTGTCTTTCCGTGAGTTCCAGCAACCACGACGACCCGTCGTCCTTTCAGGAAAAATTCATAAAGCGCCTGGGGAAGGCTCATGTACGGGATTCCCGCCTTCAGAAACTCTTCCACCTCAACGTTTCCGCGGGAGATCACATTCCCGACGATGCACAGATCCTTTCCGCGCACGTTAGACGCTTCAAAATTGCGCGCTTCAATCTTCCATTCTTTCAGCCGGTCCGACATCGGCGGATACAGATCCCGGTCCGAACCGGTAACATCGTGTCCCGTGGCTTTCAGCATTGCAGCGAGGTTGCCCATTGCAACGCCGCCCACACCGGTAACGTGTATTTTCATCCGTGAAGCAGGCGGCGCAAGATGCCCAGGCTCTGGAGCATGTTTCGCGCAATCAGTAGAGTGATGAGCGGGAGCATGATAAAGAAGAACGCGCCTGCGAAGCGGAAGATGACCCGATCGAACGAAAGCGACCAGATTTGCATCGAAGCGCGCACGGCGAGAACCATCGAATATGCGCCAAACAGGAGCGTAAGAAGGAGGCCGAGCGCGGGGTGAATCATGTACGTGAAGCCGGCCGCGCAGACGGGCAGGCAGAGAAAAACCAGCGCGTTCTTGCCGCGCGACCGGTCATCCATCGACGGCCCTTTTTCATAGAGAGAGAGCCGCTCAAAGACCGCGGCAAGAAGGATAAAAGCAACAGGGATCAGCACCGGAAGAATGATGCGCGTCGTCCACGAGAAATGGCTTCCGTGAAACCAGGGCCAGGGAGCCAGCACAGAAAACACGGGCGCATGCGCGATCAAGATAAGATGGTTAAAAAGTACATAGTTTCTGGTAGCCTGGACAGGCCGGCCGAGAAAATCCCTCAAGCCTGCCTGCCAGTCCGTGAAAACCGAACGTAAGTCTGCCAGTACAGCCATCAGCCGACCAGTTTCTTTACAGCCTGTCCAGCTGCGTCATAGTTCGGTTCGCTGCCGATGTCAGGGACAAGTTCAGAATATTGAACCGTGTTGTCTTTATCTACGACAAACACGGCGCGCGCGGAGAGACCTTTGAGTCCTCCTTCCGCAATCAGAGTGCCGTATGCGCGCGCAAACTGCTGATCGCGAAACTGCGAACCCGTCACGACATTGGCAATTCCTTCCGTCGTGCAGAATCTCTTCATCGCAAACGGCAGATCTCCGGAAACCACGACCACAACTGTGTCTTTCATCGCGCCGAGTTTCTGATTGAATTCGCGCGTCTCTTTCTGACAGACGGGAGTATCGAGAGACGGAACCGCCACAAGTACCTTCACTTTTCCCTGGAACGAATCCAGGCTCACTTCGGACAAATCATCTTTCACTACTTTAAAATTGGGAGCTTTCTCGCCCGGCTGCGGAAGCTTTCCTTCCAGCTGCACGGTATTTCCTCTGAGGGTTACAGAAGCCATGGGTCCTCCTGATATTTTTTTGATAGCATTCCCGATCAGGGCCTGAATTATCCAGTCTTTTTATGAGCGATGTCTGTTCCGGGATAGCTGCGAAGAATCTGGAGCGCCGAGATGAAATCGTCGCCACGGCCGGCGCTCACTCGTACAAATGGGCGCGAAGGATTCATGCATTCTCTCGCCGCCGCGGTTTCATGAACGAAATCTTGATCCTGAACTGCTCCTTGCTTGATCAAAAACAAGGCAAGTCGCCAATTCTGGCGTTTGCGCACAAAAAAATACACGACGTCTTCACTGCGGTTGAATTACTTCTTTCACGGGGAATTCCGATGCCCGCGCACACAGTCATTGCGCAGGGCGGCCTGTTCAGCGGCATGTACGCCTACCGCGACTGGATTCCCGGCTTTCTCAAAGCGTTTCCGTTTCGCATCCTCTCTATCTGGTTTGCGCGCTGGATTGGCCGCCGCATGGAGAATCTGTTTCGCAATGCGGGCTGCAATCCCGTCTATCGCCGGTTTCGCGATGTGCCCTCCCGGAAAGTATATGAAAGCCATCTATTTGCGGGCAAGGCCATCAGCGGTCTGACCTACGACGAGTTTCTCGAATACACGCGCGTAGAGACGCACAGGTCGATTGAAACGGTACGGCGCGGAATCAAAGAAGAGAACAAATCGCTCATTATTTTCCCGGAAGGGAAATATCAGCACTCCGGCTCGGTTGCAAAACTGAATGGATTTCTCATGAACATTGCAACCGACTCGGGACATCCCATTGCCGCGGTCTCCATGTCGTATGACGAACTCTGCCCGGATGATCGCGGCAGAATTGACGCGGTTCTAAACGTAACCTGGATTGAGCCCGCAGATTCGCGGGCCTCGCTTACACGAAAGACAGCAGCCGCGCTTCAAGAAGGAACGGCGATTGTGGCCAGCCAGATTCTGGCATGGCTGCTGCTCTGCGAAGGCGGCTCAGCTTCGCACCCGTCGGCGACGACCGGGGTTACGAGAGATGAACTATATCGCCATTTTCTGCACATGGCGCAGTGCGTGCGCGAAGGAAGTCTGCCGTTTGATCCGAGACTTGCGAGTCCTGAGTTTCTGCAGGATCGCTTCGATCGATTCTGGAAATACAACGGTGAGTTTCTCTCAGAGACGGGCGGTAAATTCTATTTGAACCGGAGCCGCCTGGCCCGTTATTCAAGGTCGGAACGAACCGCAAATGATCTGGAGTGGAATCGAAACAACATCATACACGCAGACCAGGTCTTCCACGAGTATCTGGCAAAACTGTCAGGGGCGCAGGGGTAATACGATCACGCCGCGTTGCGAATCGTTTCCAGACGCTTGCGCGCCGTCTGATTCTCCGGGTCCACATGCAGCGCGCTGTCGAGCAAAAGCTCCGCGCGCGGCAGATTGCCCATGCGGGCATAGACCTCTGCCAGGTTGATGAGATTCTTCACATGCCTCGGGTTGCGCAGTTTGACGCGCTCGCCAAAGTCGGCCGCCCGATTGTATTGCTTTAGTTTCTTCAAGCAATAGGATGTGATGTAGACGAACTCCGTGTCACCAGGACGCAGATAGGTGTAATCCTCGGCAAGAGGCGCGGCCTTCGCGTAGTTCTTCAGATTCACGTAAACGAGCGCCAGCCGTTTGATGATTTCGGGATGCCTGTCATCGAGAGCGAAAGCCTTTTCGAGCAGACCGGCGGCGCCTGCGAAATCTCCGCCGCGCGACAGCTCTCCCGATTTGATCAGAAGATCGCGCACTTCTTTGTTCACAGGCGATTCGATCAAGGCCTCGGGAACACCGGCAGTCTCGCGATAGCCGACGCGAATGAAGGTTAGGTCATCGATGATCTGACCCCAGGATTTCAAACGTTCAAAGACACCGTTCAAATCCGCCCCGGCCCCTTCCACGTGCTTTAGAATCATGTTCTCATCTTCGTTCATGAACGGCTCGCGGCCTTCCTCTGAAATCAGGATATCGTCCCTGCCGTCCGAGCCCACGATGATAACGTCGCCGGGCTCGAGCTGAAAGGTGCGAATGAAGATGTTCCCGGAAGTGGCCGGCGACCCCAGCTTCTTGAACAGCGTCTCATTGTCGAGAAACGCAGCCTTTCCCCGGCGGTAGAGGATCGAAAACGGATGTTCGGCATTTATATAATAGAGAAGTCCGGACTGCTCATCGATCAAACCGAGCACAAGGGATACCATCATCGAACATTCGAAGGCTTCGAATACTTTATGCAGTTCAATGAATGCATTTTTCATCCAGCGTTCGGGGAACTGATCCTGCATGGCGGCCGTCAGCTGCGTGCGCTCAAGGATTGCCTCAAACACCGAGCCGAGAACGAGAGCGCCGCCCGCGCCCTGCATGGACTTTCCCATTGCATCGGCGTTCATGAAGACCGTGAACGGACGACCGTTCAGGCGCAGATTGTTCGACATGCAGAGGTCCCCGCCGATCTCTTCATTCCAGTGGCGGAAGGTGAAGTTCTTCTTCTGGCGTTGAAAGAACTCCACGCTCACAGCGTCGCTCTTTGCGCGATTTGCGCGAAGAGGCCTGAGAAGCAGGGCTGTGAGAAAGTAGTCACCGTCCTGCTGGGTTTTGAGATTCTGCACCTGCGTGAGAGTCGCCTGCAGTTCCGACGTCCTCTCCTTCACCTTCTCTTCCAGGCCCTGAGCGTACTCCTGCAGCTTTGCGCGGGCTTCACGGATCGACGAAACCATGCCGTTGAAGCTGTGCGTCAGGAAACCGATTTCATCCTCAACGCGGGCCTGGACGCTTACATTCAGATTGCCCGCGTTTACCTTGCGAACGCCGCGCAGGAGGGCTTCGAGCGGACCCAGAAGGGCTCCGGAAAAGAATATGCGAAAGCCGACGAGAACGAACAAAAGCGCGGCCATGAGAAGCATCACGGCCTGCGACGCAGTTGCGTTCATGAACTGACGATAGTCGGCATAAGAGAATGCGACTTCTGTGACAGCCCCCGGGCCCGTGATGTACATATAGGAAACGTACTGGCTCTTTCCGTCGATGGAATCCCGGTACCACCGAACCTGCGGCATCCGCGCAGGAGTCAGGAAATGAAGCACCTCTTCTTTCAGTTTTGCATCCTCTGATTTTGAGGAAGCAATGTGCTCCTCGATGGCCTCGCGGAACGGCGCAAATTCATCTCCGGATTTTTTGAGGAACGCCGCCAGACCGCTGCGGAAGTCTTTGTCAGGGATCTGTCCCAGCTTAAACCGCCGGTAGTTGACCAGCTTCTCGACGGACTGAATGCGGGCGCCGATGTCTTTGCCGGATGGATCTTTTGCATTCTTGAGAAAGGCGCGAATCAGGTTTGCATAACCTTTAAAATGAAATGGAGCTGAGGCGAGAATCTGTTCTGCATTTTCCGCGCAGCCCTTTTGTTCCAGTGAGTAGAGATCCCATACGATTCGAGTATTCTCAAACTCATGGTCGTGCACGGACATATCCACGTTAGGCGCCATATCAGCGCGGACAGAAATATCCTTTTTCGTTTCCGGTTTTGCCGCTGCGGGCGGCGTGCTCGCGATGCGATGCACGTAGGAATACTGGACGTCGTCGATCTTTCCTCCGCTCAGAAAGATCTGTCCTTCCCGAACGTGGACCAGGTCGTAGTTCTCATCCATGCCCCGCAGACTGAAATAGGTGAGCATCTGAAAAATGAAAAGAATCGTAACAAGCGTAATGCCCGTGATCTTCACCATGAACGTCGTTCGGTCCCGCGTATTGTTGATGAAAAGGATCACCATGGAAAAGCAGCCGACGATGTTGAGCAGAGTGAAGATGGTTACAAAGGTATTGCGATCGAGGGCCCCTTCGCGGGACATAACGTTCAGAATCCCCGGAACGAGCGTAACGGAAACAAACGAAATCAGAAGACCCAGAACAACCCAGCGGTGGGTTCCCTTGAGCCGGATGATCTTATAGATTCCAAAGCCCACGTAGGCCAGCGCATAGAGGATGATCATCAACCCCACATTGCGGCTCAGGACTTCGGCGTCGTAATCGAAGAGGTGCGCGGCAAAATGGAACGGCCGGCCCACGTGCATTGTGGCATAGGCAAAATACGCGGTCACAGCAAGACCAACGATCCACTGGATCCAGGCGATCCAGCTGACTTTGCGCGGCGACGTTTCGGGGAAGTGGATCAGGAACTGCAGAACATGAATCGAGGCAGACCAGGCGCCAAGGATCGTGAAATAGCGGTGATAGACGGCGGCCGGATCATAGAAGAAATGCCCGTACGCAAAGGCAAAACTGAGCGTAAACGCAGAGGCGAAGAACACGCCCATGTGAAACGTGGCCTTCGACTTGTCCTTGATGCTGAACGCAAAGATGCTGGCGAGCAGCGTAAACAACCCCACCGCCAGGTAGCCGATGGCGAAATAGTTCCAGTAGACACGACCGAGAAAGTCCAGCATGCAACTCCATGCTGTATATCGGTCGCGGATCAGGTCAAGCGATCCTGAAATTTTTCTTTCCCGGCGCCCTGTTTCGGGGCGAAAAAAGATGGCCCTGCTCCGTCGAACGGAGCCGAATGATTCCGTGGACCTGGCCGGACGAATACTTCACTGGTTTTCGCGCATTGTGTTTCCGGCCTGCTTTCTTCCCTTTCTGTTCCCGTACACGGTCATCGCATTCATCGGCATGGCATTCGCAGGCGTGATCGTCTACCTGGGGGAAAGGCGGACGGCCGGCCTTCCTTTGACCCAGTCAAGATCCTTCCACGTCATGCGCCTCTGCGGGATCGCGGCAGCCGTGAACGCATCGCTTTTTTTCGGGCTTTTCTTTTACTCGCAGACCTGCATCCTGCGACCAATGTCGCAGGAGCTTGAACCGCTGCGCGACTACTACAGAAGACAGGGTCAATTCACACCGGAGACGAAACCATGAACATTGTCATATTTACGGATACATATCTTCCCAAGATCGACGGCGTTGGAATTTCGGTGGATCACTTCACGCGGATTCTCGGAGGACGCGGTCACAATTTCGTCATCTGCGCGCCCCGTTATTCGGACAACGATCACGAGCACGTGAGCGATCACATTCACGTCATCCGCTTCAAGAACGCCCCGCTTCCATCTTACCCGGACATCAAGGTTGTCATCCCTTCGCATAAAAAGCTCACAAAAGCAATGACCATGTTTCCGCCCGATCTCGTGCACATCCAGACTCCCGGGTTGCTCGGTCAGTA
>CAZUJO010000055.1:11654-13335 GCA_964619995.1 uncultured Leptospiraceae bacterium | reverse complement strand
GCATGGTGGCCATGAGGTACACATCTGGATCCGTGCAATGAGGACTTGCTTTTTGAATCGGAAATCGATCCAGGATATCTCCGTTGTCGCCGGATGCTGCTTCCGCAGGTGCCCGCGATGATGCGGTCTCCGCTGCAGCCGGAGCCGCAGACAGTCCAAGCTTCGTGCGCAGCTCGTCTACGTTCACCGTCATCGCATCGATTCCGGGAACCATTTCCTTGAGCTTCTCGCGAAAGCGCCTGAGCTCTTTCCGCACACGCTCCACCTGCTCGCGGCTTGGTGAAGTACGAACAATGCCTTCCATTTGCTTGATGAACTTGAGAATCTTGTCGATTTCTTTCAGCTGTTCAGATGTGTACGAGCTCACGTTGCACCTTTGTGAAGGCAAAAGCCTATGAGTAAACTCTTTTTGACTGATGCCGGATTTCCTCGGCGCGTTTCAGCGCCTTCTCCGCGCCGGCTGCATCTCCCATGTCACCCAGGATGCGCCCGTAGTTTTCGCAGAATTCGGCTCGTTCCGGATGCATCTTCACAACCCTCCGGTAGCAGGCCGCAGCCAGGCCCAGCTCGCCCAGTCCCAGATGCGCGCGAGCGCGCAGGTGGAGCACGTATGGATGCCGGGAAAGTGTATGCTTCAAATAATGGTCCGCGTCGAGAAATCGACCGTTCTCAAGGGCGCGCACGGCGGCCTTGAGCCGAGCTTTGAGAAATGCCCCCGCCCGGCTTTCTTCAGCCATACGCTCGGCCCTTCGCGCAGGACCGGGAGGCACGGGAGTTTCGTCGAGCTGCCAGTCCGAAGGCGTTCCAGGCCGATTCGGCGCAAGGACACTCTTCAATGACAGGTCCGTCCCGATCCCTGTCGAATACAGCCGAAGAGCCGTCCGCATTCTCATGAATTTACCCGAAAGCCACATCCATCCCAGGGCGGCCTCCGCTGCCTCGCGGTAGCGAAGAAGCTTCTTGAATTCGCGTATGCCGCGCTGTGAGCCGGGTTGAAAGAAATCCAGAGCCGCCGCAGACGGACCTTCATCGTAGGGCGATCGAAATCCGCTTTCGAGGGCTTCCATGATAGGAAGAAAGCGCAGCTTGCTTCGGAAAAACTCGCTCAGAGTGAACCGGCCTTCCAGCGACGCTGCGGCAAATGCAAGAAAAAGGAGCGCATCGTGTTCGATGCGGCGGTGAATGTGCGTCAACGCAAGGCTGTAAAGCCAGTCAAAGTTGCCCTTCAGAACTGCATAGCCGCACAGCGCGCGGAGCATGCGGTGGCGCGCATAGTTCGGAAAGCGCACCGACCCGAGGTATTCCTCAATCTCGCCGCTCATGAACGATTCGTAGAGCGCGGGCAGAATCCGGTCCGCGTCACTCCGGGCTTCCTCGCTTTCCCAGTAGGGCGCGCGAAAGAGCACGCAGGGATGCGCCTGAAAAACAATTCTTCCCAGCATGCCCGGCCCGAGAAAACAAGGTAAGAAGAACGAATCATGGGTTGCATGATCCAGTTTTCCAGAAAATTCCTCCGCAGGCCGCATCCAGGCTCTATCCTGTGCCTGCTCGTCATTTTGCCACTGAAAATTTTCCCGCAGAACCTGGCGGGCGATCCCCTGGACCTGCTCCGCGCCGGACGATGGGGAGAATTGCAGCGCTACTTCCGCGCCAACCGGGCCGCCTCGGACATGCACAGGTA
>CAZUJO010000055.1:0-11644 GCA_964619995.1 uncultured Leptospiraceae bacterium | reverse complement strand
GGCCGGGCCATGCAGGAAAAGATTCACAAGATTCCGCAAAGTCCCGAGAAAGGGCCGCTCGCCGAGCCCCTGCGCGAACCAATTTCCATCTACCTGGGTCTGCTCGGACTGAACTGCGAAACCACAAGCCAGGATGCGCTCAGTCAATGCCTGAACGATCTTCCGCCGGAGAGCGTGTCCGGTCTGATTCAACGCCTCGCCATTCTCAAAGCGGCGGGCCTCCTTCGTGCGACTGGCTGGCATGACAGCCGGCTCAGGCTCCTCGGCAAGTCGGCCCTGAACCAGCCGGACCCGCTTTCGGGAAGAATCTACTCAGAGAAACTGGAAGTCCTTCTTGCGCGCGGGATGAACACGGAGGCCGTGGAACTCGCCGGCCGGCTCGGAAACGTCGCGCAGGATCGAACGCATTTCTTCCGTGCGCGCGCAAACATGAGGGCCGGCCGCAGAGAGGACGGATGGAATCTCTATCTTCTCGCCGCGGCGAGGTCGCAGGATGATCCTGGATTGCTGCGCTCGATCTTCCAGGATGTGAAGTTCTATTTCCCGGCGGCGTTCCGGGCGGGCAACGACCAGCACAGCATGCACAGGTCCCTCGTCATGTTTTATGAATTCATGACGCCTGCTGAACATGCCGCCTATCTGCAGGCCTGGCCGTCAGACCGGCTTCTTGAAACCACAAGCCCCAGCACGACGCTCGGAGACGGATTGCTGCTGATACAAAACGGCGACCGCTCCGCTTTTCAGGAACTGACAAAGAAGAGCTACACTGCCGTCTCCCGCGATCCGTCGATCCTGTCCCGGTGGGTCTGGAAATTGTACGGGCTCCGCCGTTATGCGGAATTGCTCGCGCTCGTGCAGCAATTCGATTTTATCAAGAAAGAAAATCCCGGCATCTGGCGCGCACAGCTCGAGGCGGTCGAAGCGATGGGCGACCGGGACCGCTACTTTCGCGAAGTCCTGGCCTATCTTGCCGTGTTCGACTACGACCTCGAAGTGCACGACAGTCTCATTGAGATTCTCATCGGCAAAAGCGACCGCCACATCACCTGGGCGAAGCCCGAATACTGGGAGCTCGCGCGCGGGAGCCTTCCGCCCGGAACGGCGAACGGGAGATTTGTTTACTGGCTGCGCCGCATGTATCAGGCAAACGGACAGCCCGAGAAGGCGCGCGAAGTGCAGGATCGATTCTATGAAATGGCCCCTGGTTCGTACTACGCGCGCGCGTTCTGGGATGAAAACAGAGGCGGAGATTTCCGCCGCGACTGGCAGGATGTGCGCGATCGCAGCAGCTATCTTCGCTGGGTCGGCCGATACGGCGGGAATCCCGATGCCGTTCGATTTCTCGCCGCGCGCAACCTTTCGAGCTACTTTGACTCTCGCGCGGTCGCGCTCTGGAATCGTCTGCAGTCCGTTCAGTATTCAGTGCCCGATGCAGTGGTGACGGTCTGGAAACTCGGCGAATTCGAAATCGGCCAGGAATTTTTTGATTACTACTTCAAGGACAGAATGTCACGCAAGGAACTCTTCCTGCGCCGCGTAATGCTGGGATTGAAGTCAGGACACCTGGACCAGTCCGTCTGGCATCTGCGGCAGCTTGCGCGCGATGAGAACATTCCCGAGGACCCGTTCTCTCTTCCGCCCGATTTTCTGAAACAGATCTATCCCCGTCCCTACCTGCGCGAAGTCCGCGCCGCCTCCAGCGAATTCGGTCTGGGCGAGGAGATGATCTACGCCCTCATGCGTCAGGAGTCGATGTTTCGCGAACTTGCCGTCAGCCGCTCAGGCGCCCTCGGGCTGATGCAGGTCATGCCTGCCACCGGCCGCTGGCTTGCGCCGAAGATGCAGATGAAAGATCCTGATATGCTCGAGCCGTCCGTGTCGATTCGGATGGGAGCCCGGTTTTTCGGCGACCTGCTCCGCAGCTACGACAACGATTTCCGCTGGGCTTCGATTGCATACAACGGCGGCCCCGGAAGTCTCGCACGCTGGAAGCAGCAATACTACCACGGCGACTTCAATCTATTTCTCGAGAACATTCCGTCGAAGGAATCCCGCAACTACTGCCGGGTTACGTTCCAGAACTACATGCATTATCGCACTGCCTATGCGCTGTATCCTTGACGGACGGCGCCCAGCGGCGCGGATGGCTCATGTCCTTTCGGCTCTTCAATTCACTCAGCGGGAAAAAAGAGGAGTTCAAGCCGGGCGAGCCCGGTCTTGTAAAGATCTACAACTGCGGGCCGACCGTATACAATTACAATCACATCGGCAATTTCAGATCGTACATGTCCGTCGATGTTCTCCGCCGGTCGCTGAAATTTTTCGGCTACCGCGTGGACCAGACCACGAACATTACGGACGTCGAAGACAAGATCATTGCGAATGCGGCCAAACAGGGCAAAGATATCTTCGCATTCACAAAGCCCTTCATTGAATACTTCCTCCAGGATTTGAACTACCTGGGAATCGAAGACGTGGAACACAGACCGCGCGCCACCGAGTCTATCCCGGGCATGATCGACCTGATGAAGAAGCTCGAATCGAGCGGGCATACATACTCGCAGGACGGGGACGTTTACTTTCGCCTGAGATCTTTCGCGGACTACGGCCGGCTTTCGCGCATTGAACCCGAACAACTGAAGGCTGCAGCCGGCGGGCGCTTTACGGCGGACGAATATACAAAAGAAGACATCCGCGATTTCGCTCTGTGGAAGAAGCAGGAGGCCCCCACAGATCCCGCCTGGGAATCGCCGTACGGCAAAGGGAGACCCGGCTGGCATCTCGAGTGTTCTGCGATGATCCGCGACATTTACGGAAAGGGCGGTGTGGACATTCACGCCGGCGGCATTGACCTGCTCTTCCCTCATCACGAAAATGAAATCGCGCAGTCCTGCTGCGCGTATCCGGGAGAGAACTTCGTCCGTTACTGGGTCCACAATGAACATCTGCTCGTAGACGGAAAGAAGATGTCGAAGTCCCTCGGGAACTACTTTACGCTGCGCGATTTCAGCGAAAAGCCGGCGCTCGAGAAATTGATCGCAGAGAACCGCGCGCCCGCCGATCTCCTGAAGCTTCATGAAAAACTCGGTATGCGACGCGCGCTCCGTTATCTGCTTTTGTCCACGCACTACCGATCCCGGCTGAACTTCACCTTTGAAAACCTCAGGGCATCCGACGCGGCATGCGAACGAATTCAGACGTGTCTCGACAAAGCGCTCTCAGCCTCCGGAACAACGGAAGCGGATGCAGAAAAGGCATTCGCAGGCCGCGAGAGCGCGCATCCTGAAAAATTGTTCACGGACGAATCTCTCGCGCGCCACATGCAGGCTTTCTACGATGCGCTCCTTGACGATCTCAACATCGCGCGCGCGCTTGCATCCGTGTTTGATGCTGTGACAGATCTGAATTCGAGAAAACTCACGCAGAAACTTGCGGCGGAGGCCGTGGTCTTCTTTTTCGCTGTCAATACGGTCATTGCGGTGCTCGACTTCCGTCCCGAAAGCGCGCGGGAAAAGCCGCAGGTAGACCTGGGGGATCTGGGATCCTACGTGCAGCAGAAGATAGAAGAACGCAATCAGGCCCGCGCTTCAAAGAACTGGGCGCGTTCCGATGAGATTCGCGACGAACTGAAAGCAAAAGGGATCATCCTCAAAGACAGCCCGCAGGGCACGACCTGGGAGAAAGCTTGAGAGACAACATCGTCTACGGAAGACAGACTGTGCGCGAGTTTTTGCGCGCAGAGAATACGCCGCGCGTAAACAGAATCTATCTTTCGGAAAGCTTTCCAAACGATCTGCGCTCTCAGGTCCTCGCGCTCGGCGCAAGCTTTCAGGAGCTTCCGCGGCGCGAGCTTGACCGGATGTTTCCTGACATCCACCACCAGGGAGTGGTTCTGGAGCTTGCAGGAAGCTACCGGGCTGCGGCGCCCGATACGGCGCGCGAAGCCCTCGAACTTGGCGGCCCCTTTCTGGCTCTCGATGATGTTTCTGATCCGCAGAACCTCGGAAGCATCCTGCGCACCGCGGAAGCCCTCGGCGTTCGCGCCGTCTTCGCCGGTTCCAAAACATCGCCCGTAACTCCCGCTGTGCACCGCGCATCGAGCGGCGCAAGCATGCACATACCGGTCTACAACGTGGGAAACCTCGCCCAGTTTGTAGAGCGCATGCGCGAAAGCGGCATCTGGATGGTGGCGTCCGTGCCCGATGAAACCGCGCCAACGCGCGCGCAGACCTTCCTTCGCACGACCGATTCAGACGAACTGCCCGAAGCGGATAAACTCTGTCTTATGATTGGAAGCGAGGGCACGGGACTCAAGTCCATCCTGATTGACCGGGCTGACTACTTGATGACGATTCCCATGCACGGGAAGACCGCCTCTCTGAACGCAGGCGTTGCCTGCGGAATCATGCTGGAACGAATGGTAAACCGTTAGGCGGCTATGCTCGTTCGGCGCTGAGAACAGTCTGCGCAAGGAGCATCGTAATCGTCATCGGCCCGACCCCGCCCGGAACCGGCGTAATCCAGCTTGCATGTTTGCTGCAGGCCTCGAAATCCGCGTCCCCCACATTGCCTTCATTGTAACCTGCGTCCACGACGATCGCCCCGTCTTTAATCCAGTCACCCTGAATGAATTTCGGCCGGCCGCAGGCGGCAACCACCAGGTCCGCGCGCTTCACATGGGACGCAAGGTCCTTTGTTTTAGAATGACAGACAGTGATGGTGCAGTCACGGTTCAAGAGCAGCTGGGCCATGGGTTTTCCGAGAATCGGCGAGCGCCCGACGATTACGGCATGAAGGCCGGCTAACGGTATGGAATAGAAATCCAGAAGCTCAATGATGCCGGCCGGAGTGCATGCAGCGTAGCTGGGAATGCCCAGACTCATGCGGCCGAAGCCGAACGCAGTCACACCGTCGACGTCTTTTTCAATGGCGATCCGGTCAAATGCAGCGCGTTCATCGATGTGAGCGGGAGAAGGATGCTGCAAAAGAATGCCGCGCACAAGCGGATCGGCGTTGCATTCGTCAATCACACGCAAAAGCTCTTCCGTCGTCGCGGACTCAGGCAGCTGGATTTTACGCGAACCCAGTCCGATGGACTCGCATGCCTTTCCCTTCATCTTCACGTAGGTTTCGGAAGCCGGATTGTTTCCGACGAGAATGGTAACGAGAACCGGAGGTTGTGAGAATTTCCCTTTCAACTTCTCTACGCGGGCGCGCAGATCGGCACGGATGGCCTCGGATGCTTTCTTGCCGTCAAGGATTTGTGGATTCAAATTTTCCTGCCGGATCATAGGTTCCGCTGATGCGGCAGTACTCACCCTGGTAGATGATGCCGACTTCGCGGTCTTCCCTGAAATTCTTTCCTGGAGTCTGATAGGACGGGTTCTTCAGTTCATTCTTGAGGAGCAGGCGGGCTGCATCGCAGCTGGTGGTTCGCATCATAGCGCTGTTGCCGGATTCGATCGTGCTTCTCTCTGCGCGGCCCGTCGCAACAATACGGATCTGTCTGCGTCCGAGCTCGGTCGTAACAACTCCGGTAGGCACGGGATCCCGCACGGCAGCACACGCAGCCACAAGCGCCGCGCAGGAGGCGGCGGCCAGTTTCTTATACACGAACATATGCGAACTTCTCGAAGTAGGATTTCTCAAACGCGTCGATCTTGTCCGCATGGCGCAGCGAAAGGCCGATATCATCCCAGCCGTTCAGGAGGCATTCCTTGCGAAACGCATCCACTTCAAATGAGTACGTTTTGCCGCCCGGCAGGCGAATCACCTGCGCCGGCAGATCGATCTCGAATGCTGCTCCCGGATTTTTCGCCTCAAACTGAAAGAGTTCGTCCACCTGCGGCGCAGGAAGAATGATCGGAAGCATGCCGTTCTTGAAACAGTTGTTGTAGAAGATATCCGCAAAAGACGGGGCGATGATGCAGCGAAGACCAAAGTCTTCCAGCGCCCAGGGCGCATGTTCGCGGCTTGAGCCGCATCCAAAATTCTCGCGCGCAAGAAGAATGACGGATTTGTCGTACGGCTTGCGGTTCAGGATGAAATCCGCAATCGGAACCTTTCCATCTGCATCCGAAAATCTCCAGTCGTGAAACAGGTGAACCCCGAATCCAGATCTTTCAATCTTCTTCAAGAACTGCTTCGGAATGATCTGGTCTGTGTCCACATTCGAACGATCGAGAGGCGCGGCAACGCCGCTGAGTTTTACAAAAGGCTGCATTATTTCCAGCTCCTTACATCGACGAATCTGCCTTCCACGGCGGCGGCCACTGCCATCTCGGGACTGACCAGGTGCGTACGCGCGCCGCGGCCCTGACGGCCTTCAAAATTCCTGTTCGAAGTGGAAGCGCAGCGCGCTCCTGGATTCAGAACATCGTCGTTCATCCCGAGGCACATCGAGCATCCTGCAAGCCGCCATTCAAAACCGGCGGCCTGGAATATCTCGTGAAGCCCTTCGGACTCTGCCTGGCGTCGAACGCGGCCGGAACCTGGAACGACGATTGCTTTTACGCCGCCCTTTACTTTCTTTCCTTTCGCATAACTGGCCGCTATGCGGAGATCTTCGATGCGGCCGTTTGTGCAGGAACCGATGAAGACGTTGTCGACCGTGATGTCGGTAATCTTCTGTCCGGGTTTGAGATCCATGTATTTCAAAGCGTGGCGGGCCGTGTCTCGCTCCACTGCATCCTGCATGGAATCCGGATCCGGAATCACAGACATCACAGAGGTTACCTGACCCGGGTTGGTGCCCCAGGTAACCATGGGCGCAATGTCCGATCCCTTGATTTTCACGATGCGGTCGTAATGCGCGCCTTCGTCCGATGGAAGGGTCTTCCAGAATGCAACCGCGCGGTCGAAATCAGCGCCCTTCGGAGCGAAGTCTTTCCCTTTCAAGTATGCGAAGGTAGTTTCATCGGGAGCAATCAGCCCGGCCCGCGCGCCGGCCTCAATGCTCATGTTGCAGATGGTCATTCGACCTTCCATTGAAAGTTTGCGGATTGCCTCGCCCGCATATTCAATCACAGAGCCCTGCCCGCCGTTTGTGCCGATCTGCCCGATGATGTAGAGAATGATATCCTTCGGAGTCACGCCCGGTCCTGTATCGCCTTCGATGGACACGAGCATGTTGCGCGACTTCTGATGCACAAGCGTCTGCGTCGCAAGAACATGTTCCACTTCGCTCGTTCCGATGCCGAACGCAAGGGCTCCGAACGCGCCGTGCGTCGATGTATGTGAATCCCCGCATACGATCGTCAGCCCTGGAAGCGTAAGCCCCATCTCGGGACCGATGATATGAACGATTCCCTGGTCCGGATTGTTTAAGTCGAACAGGCGGATGCCCGCTTCCTTGCAGTTCTTCGCCAGAGTTTCCATTTGAACTTTCGAGAGTTCGCCGGCCGCGCCCCAGTCGCGCGAGCGAGTGGAAACGTTGTGATCCATGGTGGCGAATGTAAGATCCGGGCGGCGGATCTTTCGGCCCGACATGCGGATTCCTTCGAAGGCCTGCGGCGAGGTCACCTCGTGAACGAGGTGGCGGTCAATGTAGAGCAGAACCGACTCTGCATCCTCATGAACAATGTGATTTTCTCGAATTTTGTCGTATAATGTGCGTGGTTTCATCGCCAGGTACAAAAAACGAAAAAGCCCCGAATCCATAAAGGAATTTCAAAGCCCAGTTCAGGAATTTTTATCCCCCTCCCGCAAAACGATAGACGAACTGTAACTCTTCTGTAAGCCAACTCTATGAAACGACTCCTCGTGCTGGTCCTCCTGTCTGCGGCATTCTGCGGAGGCGAAAAGCCCTCCCGCCTGTCGAGAATCACTCTGGCCCGGGGAGAAATCCTCGTCGTTCATGGAGGACAGACGACTGCAGCTCAGGCAGGCCAGATTCTCTATCACGAGGATGTGGTCCGCACCGGAAACGACTCTTACGCGGAAATCGTCGTTCAGAATGTTGGCGTCTTTCGCCTCGCGGAAAACTCCGAGCTGACGATGGAAGAGCTTCAATCCAAAGACAAAACAATCATCAAACTCGACAAGGGCAAGGCCGGATTCTTCTTACTGCGAATTCCTTCTACGGATCAGGTTCAGGTGCGTCTGCCAACAGCCGTGGCCGGCGTGCGCGGCACCCGCTTCCTTGCATCTGCAGAAAAGGGATCCAAAGTCGCTCTGTTTGGAGGCGCCGTTCAGGTCGAAGACCCGGCGAAGAAAAGCATGATCATTGACCGTCCGGGCGAAGTCACTCTGAAGAAAGGCGAAAGCCTCGCGGGCAAAAAGATCGAGGCGCTCAGTCCTGAGTCCATCGCAGACATGAAGAAACTCGAGGAACTCATTCCTCTCAACCTTCAGCAGGTTCCAGTCGACCCGCAGAATCCTGGCAGCATGGAAAGCGTGCCCGGCGCGGACCTCACAAAACCCTGAAAGGCATGGCAGGTCCGTCAGCTGCGAGGCTTCTCCCCGGCGCCGTTCTCGCAGCCGGGATCGGCCTGTCGATCGGGGCATTTCTGGTTTCGCGCGACTCCGTCGATCGGCAGATCCGCGATTCATTTCACCTGACGGTCAACTTTGAAGCCGCGTCCATCAAGGATCATATTCTTCAGCATGAACGTCAGCTTGCATTGACCGGAACGGCCGTCCGCGAGCTGCGAGCAAACGGCGTCGACGCAGTGAAACGTTATGCGCTCTCCGTTGACTATCCGCTGAATTTTCCGGGCTTTGAGACCGTCGACTACGTCGACGCGCAGGGAATTCTCCGCCTTCATCCGTTCGGGGAGAAGATTGTCCCCGATCCGGATCAGCCCGCGCAGATCCGCCGCGCTATGACGCAGAAGGGTCTCATTGCGCTTTCGAGCGGCCCGAATTCGCAGACTCTTACCTGGATTCAGCCCGTGGACGGAGGCGCGGCAGTCGTCGCAAGGCTGAACCTCGCCCAGCTCATCCGCGCGCTCTTCCGGGACCGCGCTGTCTACACGCTCGATCCCGAAGACAACAGCATGGGAAATTACTTTGAGATGATCAGCATCTCATCCGGGGGCGTGCAGAAACATCTGTTCTTTCCCATGCCGTCCGACTTTCAGGATACGGCCGGGCAGTCCCTGCCTTATCTAATCCTTGGATCCGGCTGCATTATTTCGATTCTGTTGTTTGTCGTATATCGTTCGCTTTCCGGCGCAAGGGACCGCGCATTGGCCCTCGCGGAGAAAATGACGGAGGATCTGCGAAGCGCGACGCAGGAAGCGGTGCGCGCGAACCAGGCAAAATCCGAATTTCTCGCCAGCATGAGTCACGAGATTCGCAATCCCATCCACGTGATCACAGGGATGAGCGAGGTCCTCAGCGATACAGAGCTGAGTCCGGACCAGCATGCGTACCTGAAAAGCCTGAGAAACGCCGGCGAGCATCTGCTCGGCCTCATCAACGACATACTTGATCTTTCACGCATTGAATCCGGTCTGCTTGAACTCGAAAAGGTCAACTTTTCACTGCGCGAAGCCGCTTCGCAGGTCATCGAACTCTACCGCTTTCGCGCCGAAGAAAAGCATCTTGAGCTGCGTCTGGAAACGGCGGATAACGTTGTAGATCTCGTGCGCGGTGATCCCGTGCGGTTCCGCCAGATTCTTGTGAACCTGGTTGGCAATGCGATGAAGTTCACTGCAGAAGGCAGCATCGTCGTGAGCATTGAGCCGAGTCCCGTTCATGATCCGGGAGTTCATGTAAGCGTGAAAGACACCGGCATCGGAATTCCGCCGGAAAAGCAGTCGGCTGTTTTTGAGAAGTTCACTCAGGTCGATGCAAGCACAACCCGACGATTCGGCGGCACGGGGCTCGGCCTGGCCATCTGCAAACGACTCACGGATCTTATGGGCGGCACAATCGGCGTCGAAAGCACGCCGGGCAAAGGCAGCACGTTCTTTTTTCGCGTCGGTTTTGAACGCGCGCACCGAAAGGAAACGAGACCCGAGTCTCTGCCGCAGCAAGCAGCGACCGGCACGATCCGGATTCTTCTGGCTGACGATGCAGAAGACAACCGGAACCTCATCGCGCTTTTTCTGCGGAGCATTCCCCACGAATTGACGACAGCCGACAACGGCCAGGCCGCGCTCGATGCCTTTGAGCATGGACGATACGATGTGATCCTCATGGACGGCCAGATGCCCGTCATGGACGGACTTTCCGCGGTGCGGCGTATGCGCGAGATCGAGACAATGCAGGGTCGACCGCGCACGAAGATCTTCGCGCTCACAGCAGATTCAACGCGCGAAGATGTAGAGAAATCGCTGAACGCGGGATGCGACGGTCATCTTACCAAACCCATTCGCAAAGATGTATTGATTCAAACCCTGCGCGAAGCGACGGCCGGCTGATCGCACCGGTAGCGCGGCCAGGGCTATTTCCCCTGAAACTGACCGTCTTTGAACTGACCTTCCTGCGTTGTGCCGTCCTTGAACGTCAGAATTCCGCGGCCGTTGAACTTACCGTCGCGAAAATCCCCTTCATAGACCGTGCCGGATTTGAAAGTATATTTGCCTTTGCCGTGAGGATTTCCCCTCTCAAACTCACCGACATATTTATTTCCCGCGGCGGTCGACAGCTCGCCTTTTCCCGAGAACAGGCCTCCTTTGAAACCGCCTTTGTACGTGCGATCCGCAGTCCCTGATCTGTACTCGCCGTCCCCGTCGAACATGCCGGAATGAAAGCCGCCCTGATAGATAGACCCGTCTGCCCAGCGATATTTCCCGGCCCCTTCGAAAATACCTGCCTTCGTCTCTCCTTCGTAGGCGTTTCCGTTCGCATAACCAATGTTACCCGATCCATCGAGCCGTCCGTTTCGGAAGGTTCCGGATGCCGTCGTGCCGTCTGAATAGGTAATTTTGCCCGCTCCGTCAGCGCGCCCGTTCTTGAATTCACCTTCATAGGTAAACCGCGCCGACTTCAGCGTTCCTTTGCCGTGAAACCGCCCCGCAGCAAAATCACCTTCGTAGCGGGCGCCTCCAGCCAGGGTTGCCTTTCCTTTGCCGGTCAACAGTCCATTCTGAAAAACGCCTTCGAAGACAGCGCCGCTTGCAAACCGCAGAATACCCCGGCCCGATATGCGCCCTTGATTCCACTGGCCGGCGTAGGTCGCCTGTCCGGGCCAGGTACGCGTCCCGTGACCCTGCTGCTTTCCGGCGACGAAATTGCCTTCGTACGTTCCGCCGTTTGCGTAAATGATTTTTCCCTGGCCTTCGGGCAGACCCTTCTTGAAGACTGCGATGAGACGGTTACCGTCCGGAAAGACGCGCTCGCCCTGGCCGTTTACACAGTCCCCCGTGCACCCGTTCTGCGCGCTCGCGCTGGCATTTGAGCCGCTCTGGCTGGCAGCATTTGCGCTCTGCGCAAGAAGAGCTCCCGCCGAATGGAAGATCAGGAAAAAGCCGAGGCCGCGCAAAACCCGCATGGGCGATTTGCGGACCGCCGCCGCGGGACGTCAATCAAACGGCGGGGTTCAGTCCGGCGCAGCCCGAAAAGAAAGTTCGGGCCGCGCGTTTCAATCGATGTAGTCTTTCAGCTTCTTGCTGCGCGAAGGATGACGCAGGCGTCTGAGTGCTTTCGCTTCGATCTGACGGATCCTTTCGCGCGTTACCTGGAATACATAACCGAC
>CAZUJO010000054.1:0-13502 GCA_964619995.1 uncultured Leptospiraceae bacterium | reverse complement strand
AAGATTCGCACACCGTCCACTTCCAGGAGGACGGATGCGTGCCCGAACCAGATGGCTCGGAGCCCGGGCGCTGGAGGATCCGAAAAAGATTTTACATCCGGATGAACCACAGGCAGAGGCCTGGGCGGCGTGCGCACCTGACCACCGAATGCTTCCCCGCGAAGCATCTCAAAATACTTTCCTTCCACGATCATCGCAACCGGAGGTTCATTTTCGAATTTCTTTTCATGGAATTGAGGCGAGGAACGAATTCGATCGAGTATTTTTCCTGTAGGTGAACCACCGAAGGCCGCCATGCAGCCAGCCAGTAGCGGGATGATTGAAACTGCCAGAGGAAGAACGAGGCGACGTAGCATGGCATTCTAATGCCGCGGCTGCCGAAAAAAGCAAACAGTTAACTGCCCAAATGCGGAAAGATCACACAAAAAAGCACCGCCTGCGAACAGGCGATGCTGAGTGGGGGATTATTTGTTAGCCGCCGTTCGCTGACATATAGTCAATGATGGCCGCGTAAAATTCATTTTCATCCATTGTATCTGGACCTACACCTGTTACATCCAGGTGATCTTGATTCAGAACATCTGCATGCGATGACTGCTGGGCAGACGTCGGATTGTTCAAGTCCGTCAGATAACCCAGGCTTGTGTCTTGCGTTACGTAATCATCGCAGGCGAAGCATTCAGTGTATTTGAGGCGATAGCCCATCTGCTGGGAATTGATGCCAACCAGTCCATCGTCATCCGTGTCTGTCCTGGAACCGTTCCCTTTACCCAGAGCCCCATCGTTATCGCAGTCATCGGAGGCCACAGCGCACGACGCACCATCGCCATCTACATCGTAGAAACCTTTGCTCAGGATGTAGAGTGCAGGATTTACATCCAGTCCTTGCTGTGCCGTGATGACAGATGCCAGTCTATTGGAAACAGCAGTTGTGTAGCTCGCATACGCAGTGTTAAATGCCTTCATGCCGGTGGTAACGCCGTCAGTAGAACTGTAGTCGTTGTAAACCAGCTGTTTTGCAGCTGCGTATCCGTCATTTCCCGAGCCATAGATCACGTTGCCGAAAATCTGAGCGAGAGCATCTACAACGCTTACGACACCTGGTTTCAAATCCAGAATGTACTTTGCTACCGGCGAACCGCGGTGAGGCGACGAAACAGACACGAGTGTTTTCACAACCGCAAATCCCTTTCTTTGTTTCAGAACTACGGCCGCTTTACGCGCATCGATTCCACCTTGCGAATGACCAATGATGTTCACGTAAGTTGCGCCCACGCTGGTCATGTAACTCTGAATCTTGTCAGCCAGCTGGGTTCCACGAACCTCTGAACTCTGAAATGGTTGAACGGACGCCGCGTAAGCCTTTTGCGCCGAATTCAAACCACCGTTGCACAATACTTCAAGCAACTCGTCGCATGGATCTCCTACGAAATTCCCGTTGTTGTCCCCGAAATAGAATGCCCCCAGAATGTTATCCCAGCCTGCCAGGCCGTGCGCGAATACAACCGGGTTGGCTGTTTTGCGGACTGTGGCATTGGCTGATGTCATGATCCCGGTCAGACTCAATGCAAGACCGAAGAAAATGGCTTTCTTCATTCTAAACTCCTCCTGTGCGAAATCCGCACTGGCTTCAGGGAAAGCACGGATTGTACCAGAATGCGGTGGAAACATCCAATTTTGAGAAAGACGAGCGGTGCAACTAGCGCCTAGCGCAAATGCACGCCAAAAACGAACAGCATTTACTAAATGACGCTCGGAAACCGTGCGATCAAAAACCCATTCATACCTATCCGGAAGTAATAGGATTGCCCATGAATCCGAAGATTCGAGAAAGAATTCCCAATCCCTGGATTCCGGAAGTGTGGAATTTCCAGGAACCTGGAGGGCATGCCCGGGACGCAACCACCATTCCTAAGCCTTCCGAATGGCCCAGACAACAAACAATCAGCCGAAAGCTGACTTGAGATTTGAAACGAAGGACAACAGCGACCGGCAAAAGTAATTCCGACTAACGTTCAAGCGGAGATGCTAGGAACTTATAACCCACGTTATGCGATCCAGGTTTTCTCCTTGCCCAATGCACGGAGTCAGAAAGGCTCTGGTCATGCATTTTTATCCCCGTAATCATAGTCCACTCCTGCCGGGTCTGGCAATGGTCCTCATATTTCTCGGTGCGTCCTGCCTGGGGCGAGCCTCCAAGAATGAAGACGATCTAACGCCTTTTGGCCTGGCGGCTGCACTGGGCCTTTCAGGGCGCGCGATGCCGGCGGCAACCAATGCGAGCACTGCACCCACGGTAAATTTACCGGGTGGCACAGACCTTCCTGCAGATATTGTGCACGTTACAGAATCCGCTGTGGAACTTCCCGAGAGGATCGACGGCACGTTTGTCCCTGTGGGCAAAGTGTACGATGTGGGCCCGGATTTACAGGGCCAGGAGATTCCTGGGAATTTGTACCTACCGTCCGGAATGGCGGAGCTGACTTATGAATACAATCCAGACGAACTCCAGGCAAACGGGTTTCTCGAAGAGTTCGCTGGTTTCTACTATGATAAGCAGCAAGATAAGTGGATGCCTGTGGACAGGATTGAGATCAACACAAGCACGCACATTGTAAAAATATTCACCAGTCACTTCACACCTTTTGTACTCACCGCAGTTCCGGCTGCTTCTGGAGGAATTGCAGATCCGCCCGCGTGCATCGCAGATGATTTTCCTTCCGGGATTTCAGGAAGCGCCGGCGCAGAGTTTACAATCGTCGATACAGATTTCAAATACTACAAAGACCGGCTGTACACCATTGACCGCACTGGCGGTTCCTTTGATGCGCTCGGATTCAACGGCGCACTCGCGATCAGTGTTTGCAATGGCAATTCCACTTGCGGAACGTTTGCACAACACAAACAATTCACTGGCTCCAATTACATTCAATTTACAGCTCATACGAACATTGACCTTTACTTGATGTATGACACGCGAGGGGGAGCTACGCTCGCAGACGATTCGAAGGACGCACCCTGGATTCAAGCGTCTGGCTTTGTAAACACAGGCCACTTTATTGGCACGAGCGACGCAGTAGGTAAATACAGAGTCTACAAAAAGAGCTACAACAAAGGAGACCTGGTCACCCTGGATGGAAATCGAAAGGGAGTGTCAGTCCCGGGCATCGACACAAATTATTGGATCGTAATCAAACGACAAGGCATCACTGCGGCAGAACCTGCTGCCAAAACCTGCGAGGCAAAACCTTCTCTTACGCCGCCGCTCTCTGTTTCGAATGTCCGGATCGCTCCAGGTTCCAATCAAATGAGTCTCGCGTTTCAGATCCCGGACCATGAGGATTTTGCCGGCGTGGTCATCCGCCGCAGTACCTCGTCCGCCCCTTCGCGCATCGGCGACGGCGTTGATCCTACAGGTACGGTTGTGTCGCCCACTGCATACAGGGATCAATCACTGAGCGCAAATACTCGATACTACTATACTATTTTTGCGCTGGATAAAAATGGCGCATACGGACCAGGCGTTAGCGTCTCCGCAAAGACAGGGCCTGATACGGACGGAGACGGACTTTCAGATGCGTTTGAGAATTCGTTTGTGTACCCGTCCGGCTCGAAAACGGACCCTGCACTTCCCGACTCTGATGCAGACGGAATTCCAGACGGCATTGAGTTTATAAATGGGACAGATCCAAAAACCGCTGATACACAGCGACCCGTCGTCACTCAGTTCCAGCTAACAAGCGGCTCCGTCACCACGCGGCCTCGCACTACATTTCTGCTCAATGGTACAGATGATCAGGCAATCACGGGCTGGAAAATCACGACGACAGAAACACCACCCGTAAGCTGGGGAAGCGGCTGGACTGCATCCAAGCCTGGTGCATTCGATTTCGTGTCTGCGGGAAATCACAAG
The DNA here is from genome assembly GCA_964619995.1 of uncultured Leptospiraceae bacterium. Taxonomy (GTDB): domain Bacteria; phylum Spirochaetota; class Leptospiria; order Leptospirales; family Leptonemataceae; genus JAEUSB01. The sequence goes on along the minus strand of CAZUJO010000054.1, from coordinate 9,589 downwards.
CTCTACGCCTGGGCCATGGATGCTGCGGGCAACGTGAGCGCTGCGATATCAGATCTTTCGATCAACCTGGAAGGAATCAACGCACCAAAGTATCTTTACACAGGCGCCGGAATCCCAAATGACCAGACTACAAGACGTATCGATACCTACTCTATTGACACAGCAACTGGAGCCTTGAATCTCATATCCAGCACGATGTTGCCGGACGCCCTGGAATTTCCCAATGGGGGTTATCCGCATCCTGCGACCAAAGGGCAGTTGATGATTCATCCAAACGGTCAATGGCTCTATCACATTGGCATGGAAGGAATTGCGCGCACGTTCACAATCAAGGCCGACGGGACTCTTCAACCGGGGGCAGTTTCTCCTATCGCGGCAAACTCAATTGGCGCTTGGAACGGGGCGATCAGTCCCGGTGGCCACGTGATGCTCCTTGCAGTGAGTGAATATCTCCAGGGAACATACTTGCGGAGCTACGCAATTGATGCCTCAGGTGCCGTTGCCACTGTTGGATCAATACCGCTGCCAATTCAAGTGATGAATCTTGCGGCCCTCCCCGCTGGTCTCGCCGCAGGCGATGTGATTCAAACGAACATAGGTCTCTCTACTTTTAATTACGATGAAGGCAGCGGGAACATAACCGCGAACTATACACTGGGCGACTGGACCCGATACTCCGTCACCGATCCTCTGGGGCGATTCATATTTTCGGAACATACCCGATCGGGAGCAATTCAAGCGAGGGAGATCCGACCGGATGGAACTTTAAACCTCGTTGGACAGGTGACTCTGGGCGCTCCGCTGGACACGCGACCTCTTGCAATCGACCCTGACGGCAAACATCTTGAGCCTGGCATTTTCGTCCTCAAGAGCCTTCAGCTTCTTGAGATCCGAGAGTTCCATCCCGCCATACTTCGCGCGCCAGCGATGTATCGAGTTCGGGTGAATCCCGTGTTTCCTGCTTACATCCGGCAGCGGGACTCCGGACTCTATTTCCTTCAAGATCCCGTGGATCTGCTGTTCCGTGAATCGTTTCCGTTTCATTCTTTCCTCCTTTGAAATAGGCCTTTGCCTGTCCAAGGAGGATTTGTAACCGTCAGACTGGTTCAATTTTCGGGGGGCACGTCACCCGTTGTCGCAAGTCCTGCTTGGGTCCAGTATAGGCATGGGCAGAGCGATGGAGCGCCTGCTGGCTCGTCCGCAAGAGTGCTGCCGCCCGTTTAACGAGACCATACATTTCCTCTAGGTTGCTAATTCTTGGGTCAAGGAGCTAGTTTGACCGTCACATCCGAAAGGATGAATCCCACCCTTTCAGCGTCCATTGTGGAAGTCAACGCAGCCGGATTTAAGTATCCAGAAAATGTCACGGCCTTTCCCGATGCTTTTGCGACACTCTCATACAGGGGGGACGTCTTCGGGATCAAGAAATTGTCGGCTATTGTGGGAATTGTGCTGTAGTTTACAAAAGACACATCGCTGCCTGAAACCCGTATGCTAAATCCAAGAGCATCATCGTGTGTACGGGCACTGGTGTGAAGCTCACCTTCCCACCTCACGACAGGTCCTCCCTGAAGTGATCTGGCCAGTAACTCTTGAATCTTGGATTTGGTCATTGCGTCGCGTTGCGAGAGGGGAGCCTTCTTAATAGCGTCAAGGGCTGGGGCGAGTTCGTTGACAAACTGCTTCTGCGACGCCGGTATAGTCACGCTTTGCGCAACTGCCGCACCTTCATTCGCGATTTCCCTCCGGTGCATCGATTGATAGATCATTGAGAAAATCAAAACGGCGGCCGTCCCAATCGCCGTAGCCTTTGGATTGGCGCGCCACATTCCAAAGTAGATCTTGATGGGCAGGAACCACCAGCCAATGAATAGCCAGTAGATAAGCCCGCCGGAGGGTGAGGATGATCCGCTGGAGCCAGAGGTTGAGGAAGACGAAGAGGGCTGGCTTCGCGGATCACAAGAATTGCAGATCGGTTTGGATCTGAATTTCAGGGCTTCTCCGGGGGTCAGGAGTCGACCGCAACTGCTACAATTCTGTGCCATTTTTTCTCTCCAAGTCTTGTCTCATTTCTTGTTTCGTGGATGGTCTATTATAATTGAACAGGCCTTAGAACCTGTCGCCGCAAATCCATTTTGGGGGAGAGTGAAGTGGTTAGGGCAGTTGTCCCGTGGATCGAGCGAAACAGGAATAGGGACACCATCGCATAAGAGGGTTACGTTCGGATTTCCCCCTGAAACTACGCAATAGCCCGAAGTAGCGAAACCGAGTTGCTGCAGAGATTTCCCCTCTTGTTCTGGATCGAGCTGAAAGTCCAGCCTCGTCTGGTGGGGGCGATGGGTGACGTTCGGAAAGAGAAAACTAATCTGGGGTAGGTCCTTCAGGGGGGGACGAGCAACGACCTTTCCCTCCGCCACGCTGAATGAGAAAGTAAACGTGGAGCTAACAAAGTCCTTTGTGCTCGGCTGCAGTGCGACACGCAACTTTGCATCTGAGGCATTCTTGACAAGCTCCTGCAAGAATCCCTGGGCGAGTCTTTCTGCGGAAGCATGGTCAGACTTCCCGTTGTGCGGGATGAACATGACCGACCAAGACAGTTGGACTCGCCCGGGCGTCTCAAGCGAAACAATGGTCTCGGTGTGGAAGCATGCTGAAAAGAGGAGCGCTGCAAGGGCGATTTGCATCGCGAATGCAAGTTTCTTAAGATTCATTGCCGTATTCCCCCTGAGGCGATGTGAGACGCGTTTATCATTCTGACAGAATTTGTCGAGCGTGATTCCGACACCTACTCTTGCATCAGTTCACGGGAAAGAATCGTGTTGGCTGGCCTGCTCGGGACCACGCCGCGAACGCGGCAACGGGCTTAATAAGCGGATAACGAAATGTGCGTCCGTTATTCTCCACCACCTTCGGTTCCTGCACTTCGCCAAGTGTGTAGATTGCTAGCGATCCTGCTTTCACCGCGCCCACTTTGTACACGATGCACATAGTACCCGCACTCGGTGGACATTCCAGCGTCAAGGACTGCTTGATGGCTTCAGCGTCAGTCGGTTGTACGGAAATTGCCTGAGGTTGAGTGATGTGCAGTGCCTGCTGGCTTGGCTTACACCCCGGATATATGACTCCACCCTCTGGTCCATACATGGAGAAGCTCAGATACTTGAACTGAAACTTCTGGGATAAGAAGTCATACTGTAGCTGCTCAGCGTCGTACGAGTACGTGAAGAGGACGTGCTTGGTGCTCCGGATTCTCTTAAACTCCGGCTTGAGCTTCTGAAATGCGAATTCATCGCCTACAGGACACATAGCGTTTGCAATATCGGGATTCTCCTCTGAACTATTCCAAGCTCGAAAGAATAACTCGTCGCTGCCTGATTTCGACAGGTCGAAGAACTCACGTGCGCCCAATATCTCCTTGAGTTTCCCATCGAGCGCGGCTCGATTGTCAGCGGCTAGCTGATTCTGCTGTGCTTGCTCACGTTGCGCTTGAAGCTCCTGCTCTGATTGGCATCCAAATCCCGTGGCGATCATGAGCGCAAGGATGAGAAGGATAAGCCGGTTCGATAATGCATTCTTTTCCATACAGGGAGAATGTCCCTGACTCATCCTTTTCCTTCATTTTTTTTGTCGGCTGGTGACTATTGTTGACTATGGATCCGTCTCTAGAGTCAGATTGACGGTGCAAACCTCTGCTCCCTCCTTGCGGAAAACCAGATCGCACGACCCTCTAGAGGGAATGGTTGCATCAAACAGCTTCTGCTTCGTCAGATCCGGGATGATTTCCAGTTCTTCGCCGCCGCTAAAAAGCGATACTTCGAGATTCTCATCTTCCTTCAGGGAAAGAGAGACCGTGAACCGCTTCCCGTCCGAATCGGGGACAAGGACCACTGTGATTTCGCGATCTCCAACTTTTCTGGTAACGGAAATGGGTCCTTGCAAATTACTTCCTCGATAACTGAAAGCAGCCTCAAAGCCTTGAAAGTCCAGAGTCTCCTGTCCCGAAGAGGCAATAAGAACCCGATCGCCCAGAAAGCGCAGGATGATGCGAACATGGTTGCGATTCTGGCTTCTCACCAGAGAAAGCACGGCGGCTTCTTCTCTGGCAGTTACCTTCTCCCCGCGCTTCATCATAAACAACGCCTCTTTCAAAGACACATACGTATGGAAGCAATCCTTGCATTCCTGCAGATGGGCCTTTAGCACAGAGTCCTCGCTACCTTCAATGTAGCCCTGGATCTCCGTTTCGGTCAGATGCTTTCTAGTCATATACAGAATGCCCGGTTCATCTCAATTTATTTCAATTTTTAGCTGATGCCGCAGCAATTCCTTTGCCCGCTGCGCTCTGGTCAGCACTGTCCCAATGGGTATCTTCAGGATTTCAGAGACCTCGCGATGGTTCAAACCATTATACAGATGCAAAACAACTTCCCTATACGCCGGTCGGAGGGCCTCTATTCCCTCCTGCAACACGTCCAATCCCTCCTGAGCCATGAACAGCTGATCGGGAGCTGGGGCCGGATCGATTAGGCGATCGAGGGTGTGATCGAGATTTCTATGCCGTTCGACCGCTGCTTGGGAACGATACTGCGACGCGGAGACATTTCGCGCCGTCCTTTGAACATAGATGAGAAAAGCGGGGAAGGAACCCTCGAACCTTGCAAGTAGCCGGTAGTTTGACCGGATTAAATGCTCGTATACGAGCTGGACCACATCGTCAGTATTCTCGCCGGCATATTTCCGCACTGTGCTTCGAATGAGTGGATGAAACACCTGCATGAATTCCTTCCAAGAACTGTCCCTGCCGAGACAACATCCTTTGAGGAGCTGCTTGAGTTCTGCGTCAGTCATTGTTCAGGAGTCTCATTTGGTCGGGCTTTGGGAGTTTCTCGCTTTCCTGAAATCTCCGATACAATTCGTCGGCGCAATCATCACGCATCGCCTTGACAGCGGCAATCACGTTCCGGTCAACTGTCCCGGGTGGGCGCATCGTAACCCCGGGCTTGATAACGAGTCCCGCTCGCCTAGCCCAATCACAGGTATCCGCATAACGCACCATGAGCTTGTTCACGAATGGGTCTCGTCCATAGGATGGATCGCGATAGATAGCAACCAAGCAGGCTTCGATTTCCTGCGAAAGCAGTCGATGCTTTTCCGATATGCTCTTGTCGGCCTTAACGGCCACGAATCTTTCCCATGCTGCCGATTCTTCGGCCGAGTTGGACACAATTGCGTCCTCATCCAATTCAACTGCGCAAAGCGATCTATGAGCATCGCCCCCTTTCGCCAAGGCGACGTCTTCGAGCCGTGCTGGAATGCGGTTTAGCCTGGCCCGATCTTCCGGTCCGTAATGGCGTTTGTCGGCCTCCAGCGATCTGAATACACTCCAAGCCCGATTGATTCGGGACTTCATCCGCGATTCTGCCATCAGCCGTGCATAGCTTTCAATGTCGGGCTGGTTTTCGAATTTGAACACCTGCTCCTTCAACTTGCGCAGTACGGGCGCCATAGACTCTGGATGTTGAAGGCATGTGCGACTCCACAGGATGGCTTGCCTGTACTCACCAGAATAGGTGAGCCATCTGTTCAAAACTGTAATGAACTCCGTGTTTGGACAACCTTCGGACACCTTTTGGAATTCAGTGTATGGTGATGCGAACACAGGACTAATCCAAATTAGAACCACGGCCAGAAGAATCCTTGCGAGGCTCATCTTTGTTTTGCCATCTCTGATCGCAGTCTAACGACCTTCATACCGGAGCTCACATCTAGATTCAAGGTCTCACGGATGATTTCGATCTTTCTAAAGTCGCTGTAAACAGGATGGTCGTCCGTGTAAAACGAAACGACCTGTTTTCGTAGAACCTCGTCCTCGAAAGCCTGTGGAAATGAATCAAAAACAGCACGAAGGGCCGTTGGCAGAGGTGTTTGCGGGTTCCCGTTCGACGGGTTGGTGTCGGGCGCTGCAGGCCGAATCGGCGCACGGCTTTCGGGGATACGACTCGGCACCGGAGGCGCGACCTTCTTGTCATTGTTGGCAACTTCGTTGGGAAGCAAAGCAGGGGGGTGTATCCATTCTCTGAGGTAAAGAGCCGCTGCGATCCCTGAAGCTACTGCAACTAGCCCGGCGGCTACAAGCAGGGCTCTTTTGAAATGCGGGATCGGTCGTTTGATGTCACGTTCGATTGTCCCAAAATGCTGGAGACTCACCCATTCAAAAGAACCTATTCCAAATTCATCGCGGACCTCCGCGCGAATGGCCTTGATGATCTCAGGGACGGGCTCCCCGGCAAGCTTCCTACGCCAAAAGGAACTCGCAATTCTTTCGGCGCGCTTCGTCTCAACGGGCAAACCGAAGCCTACAAAGTTCCTGACTCCGTTCTTGATCAGAACGTCTGCCAGACCACTCTCGTGTTGCCTTGTGACGGCCGAGTGGCACGCATTGACGAATGCCACCTCGATGTGGCCCAGGTCGGCCGCGCCCAATTCAGCCGGTATAAGGAATGACTGATCGTTCCCAGAGCCAGACTCATGGTGTCCCGAATAATGCAGGTAGCGCGCCTCTAAGAACTCCTCAAACAGCACGGTTGATCCTGGCTTACTCTGAATGATCTTCATGGTTATCGAGGGATGCTTCCTAAATACTCGAACCAATTCGTCCCTCTCCCGGCCGACGGAATCCCTCACCTGTGGAGAATGCGAGGGGTCCAAGAGCATGAGAGCGCTGGCGATGTGTGGAATGGGCTCAGCTTGTGGTCGCGCTCCGCCAGAAGGCAATTCTCGTAGGATTGAAACCTCCATGCAAAGGAAGCGGCCACCAACATGCAGCAGCTCAAAGGGAATTCTGGATAAGGCAGCATCCACGGAAACGACGAGGATACCAGCATCGAAACTCGGGATTCTCCTCCCAAAGAGGAGCAATGCGAGCGCTTTCCCCTTCCGTCTGAGTTTGGTTTCGATTTCCTGAAAGTGGGAGCCGCCGCTGTGCTGCATCAACGCCTCAGATGTGTGATAGAAAGCATCCCAGCTTTTTTGGAATTGCTCGAAGACCCCGAAGGCTAAGGAGCGTACCTCCGCGAAGGGCTGAACCTTGTGTGTATCCCGGACCCGAACCAGCACAGTCTGATCCCGCTTCTCAAGACTGACGACGATCACAAGCTATCCATTGTCCTTCTTCAGGGGGACGTCAAATAATTTCTGAATGTTTCGACATCTGTGAGACTTCTTCGCCTCAAAGAAGGCGCCGGATTATCCCCACGGCGAACGAATTTCAATCTGGACGCTCGTGCGCGTCCGATCCCCATTTGTCTGACTCGTCTTCTCCGGATGAAGATGAGCAGATTTCCTGTTCTGCCTCGCACGCAAGGCTTCATACCAACGACCATTACATCTGGAGCCATAGGCCGCGAAGGCCACTCGCGCGATTCGAGTGAAACTTCGGGCCATCGGCACGCAGTCGAAGCAGTCCCAAGATATCTGGTGATCTTTCCATGATACTTTCACAAACGCGTCGCGGCAACGATTGTGAAAAGGATAACTACTCCGATTTACTTAGTAAAATCTCGCGTGTAATTCAGCCACTCGCAGAAACCCGAGTCCGAGCAAGCGGACCCGGGCTGCGAACGGTCTAGAGGGCGCTAGAAGAGTTTATTCTTCATACCGGTGTCCAGTATTTCCGGCAAAACGGCCGCGACTCGATTGAGGAGTTCCTCCTTCCGTTTCCCCTGAAATTGGAGAGTGCCCGTTGTCGGAAACCAGTTCATGACCGCTCCTCCGTCCCACTTAAACTGCTCCATATTGCCGCACGTCCTCCATGTGCCCGGAAGTTGGGCGTCCTTCAGGCCTGTTTCCAATCGTAATTTGTTGTCTATCTTAGCCATGCTTAACCTCCGGTTTGCGGAACACAGGGTGTGAGTTGCAATCATTGATGATGAAGAAAGTCCCATCAACACTAGCCCCTCCCTTCTGGAGTTGCTCCAGAATATGTGCCGGATTGTCCGGGATGAACATGGCTCGCATCACAAAGCTATTCTCAGGGCCATCAGGTGACAACACGCTCTCACGGGTGACCTGTAATACCAGGGTCAGCTCGGTGTGCAACGGAGCCTCTACTTGAATCCAGGCGTAGTGATCCAGCTTCGAGGGAATGGCCTCCACAGTCTGGATCTGGCCGTTAATGCCGGAGTAGGACAGGCTAATCCCTTCGTAGGCGACGATGGGTAGCTCGCTCCCATAGTCATTGAGCTTCGACAGGATTAGATCCATCGGTCCCCAACAAAGCTCACGCCCGTCGTTAGTGGCAAAGTTCACGGTCACGGATGGTCTGAAGAGCCGTCCAGCGGCTACCTCCTCCGCCAGATTGTTTTCCAAATCGAATGGAACCGGAAGATCAGGGGCTTCAGCATACCGCCACGACGACTCTGTCATGCTGGCGGCCGGACTGTCGGCTAATTGGACGACTGGATAACTCCTCCTTTGATTGAGTTTGCACTTTCCCTTTTTCTTTGTCATCCCCAAACAATAAGTAAACTACAGGGGCCACTCCAGGAGAGATGAGACATTTTTTCCGGAATTCTACACCACCGAATACCGGCCACACTTGCTCGCCCTGTTTCATAAGGTGGCCCGGACGTTCCTGCGTGAGACGGGAAATATCTCCGTAACTTCATTTTGCAGGATGCGAAGAACGGATCAAAGCCCCTGTCGCACGATTACCAAAAAAAAGCGGCACAACCAATTGGGTCTCAAATGGAATTCCTTATTGTGTTTCTGAAAACAACCGGATGGGTATCGAGCCGATTTCGCATAGAGCGGAGCACTGCTCTCCGGTCGTTTTCAGGAGAAAGGGATGCATACGCGGAGCGCAATCGGACAAAACTGTAGAGTATTAAGACCCCCTCTAATTCAAGCTATTATCGCCTCAATAAGCCACCTGAACCCTTATATCTTGATTTGTCCGAAGTCATCTTCGAATTTTCACCCCATTTTTTACGACATTTGTAAGCTCATTTCCACTAAGATAGGCGCTAAGTAATGTCGCATAGTATAGAAGGGATAGCATTTAGAGGATTACCTGGTACGGGAAAGAGTCGTGCCCTTCGGGATCATGTCACACAAATCTGCGATGGAGGTCCCCACTTTCTCTACCTGACCTTCAACAGGAGCCTCGTCAAAGAAACGAAAACTACATCCCACCTCTTTACAGACAGGAATACCATGACGATCCATGCGCTCTGCTATAGAGTGCTGCATCGTCTTTATCGTCTCTCGCACGCTCATGTCTTGTCATCCGACCCTGAACAGTTTGATGATCTCGAACTAGATCCTGAGCGCTTCAAAGGGGATTTCTATCAAAATCTACTCCGTCAGTTCATTGCCCTAGAGCCCGAAATGGTCCGGACTGTCCTAAAAGACTTGAGAATAGTTGCTGTGGATGAAACCCAAGATCTATCTGATGATCTCCTGAACGTTATTTTGCATCTGGGCAAGACCTACAAATGCTTCGCTCTTGCCGGTGATCATTTCCAGAGGATATACGATTTTGGAAGCAATCAATACACGCTCCTGAAGAGGGACGAGGACTATGTCACTC
>CAZUJO010000053.1:0-13631 GCA_964619995.1 uncultured Leptospiraceae bacterium | reverse complement strand
CCCAACGGAGTCATGTGCCATTTGCGGGCTCTTGAAGCGAAAGGGATGATCAAGCGGTCTCCGAACAAGAGTCGTGCGATCGAATTGATGGGAGGCCCGCTTCAGATTCCAGAAGGCCTTCCGCAATTTTCTCGTAGCTGAAAGCATCTTCCTGATCGCGGTAGATTTCCCACAGGCGTTTCCAGGTTTCGACGGCGGCTGCAGGTATGGCGGGATGCTGGAGTTCGCTCCAGAACAAATCGGTGTCTGCTGCGATGAGTCCCTGGAGCAGGATGTAATACATCACCGCTTCGCCCAGGTCGCCGCGGATGAGAGTGTTGTCGAAATCAAAGCACGCAAGCCCTGGCGGGCCGCTCAGCAATTTCTCAATAGCTTCTTTTTCAGGTGAGTCGGGCAGCAAGGGTCAGGGACCGGGTCGGGTCTGATCTTTTGAATACACGACGTTGTCCAGGCTGACTTCCTGGGCCACTGCCTGCGAAGGTCCTTCGCGGACTACGAGATCGGGACGAACAAAACCAAACTGAATGAAGTCTTCTGGATCGAGCGGGACGTCCATGTAGCGGACTTCAAAATGAACGTGCGGTCCCGTGGAGCGGCCGGTGGAACCTGAATAGGCAAGAATCTGTCCGCGCTGAACTTTTTCGCCCTCTGAAAGAAGGACCGATGTGTTGTGCGCATACCAGGTGACATTGCCGTTCGCATGCTGAACCGCGATGGCCAGTCCCAGTCCGCCCATCCATCCTGCACGAACGACGACTCCGTTGTCCGCGGCGACTACGACCGTGTTGCGGGCGCAGCCGAAATCAAGACCCGGATGCTTTTCTCCGCCGCGGTTGCCGTAGCGAGAAGTGTAAACCGGAGACTCAATGGGCCACATCAGCTTGGTCGGATCGACTTTCTGAATGCGGCGTCCTTTTCCCTCTGCGAGAATGCGTTTGTGAACGGCTTCGGAGAACGGGATGAACATGTTGGAGGAAGACGTGAATTTGCCGCCGTTCATGGCCAGAATCTCTACTTTTGAAGATCCGTAGCGGCGGCTCAGTGTATCGAGGGAGTCCTTTTCCGGCACAAGCCAGATTCCGACTTTTCCGCGGTAGCTCTGGACGTAGACGTTGTCCACGGGAACTTCGATGGTTTCTGCCACAAGCGGTGCTGCAAAGACCAGGAGCGCGGAAAGTATGAGATTGTTTCTATTCAATGGGAAAAACCGGTAGCTTATTGCAAAGTATCGGCAGAGCCGTTGTTAAGTCCGAGCCAGGCAGGGGCCGGGGCAAGTACTTTTTTGCCCTGTTCCTGTGTCTGACCGGGTGCAGAGAGACCATGGATCGACTCGAAGAGGGCAGTTTTGAGGCATTGGCGGCCGGTTTTGCGGCGACTTTCGGGGTCCCCGAGGTCGCGGCGGCCGATCTGCGGGGGCGTAGGAGTTCCTACATGCTTGTGGACGTGAGGACTCCGGCCGAACAGGCCGTGTCGCGAATCCCGGGAGCCGTCCTGGCAGGGGAAGCAGATCCCGCATCATTCCCCGAGGTGCAGGCTGCGCTGCGTGACGGACGGAGCCTTGTGTTGTACTGCACCGGCGGTTATCGCTCGGCCCGCACCGCGGCGTCTCTCAGAGAGAGGGGAGTTTCGGCGCTGAACCTGCACGGCGGGATCATCGCCTACGCGAATGGCGGCGGCGAACTCGTGAATGATTCAGGGCTCACAAATCGCGTCCACGGCTACAATTCCATTTTTGCCCGCTACGTGAAGCCGCCGAATATCGGAGTTGCCGATCCGCCGGTTGCGTCCGACAAGGCCCCATGATCTTTTTGAACCACTGCGGCATAAGTCGAATGCTCCCGGCTGCCGCTGCAGCCGCGCAGGAACAGATTGGCCTGCAGGCAGAGAAGGGCGCGCTCATGTTTCGCGGTTGGACCGATCCCGTTCACAGCTTTCGCGCGCACGGGGCGGCCCTCCTTCGCACTGAGCCGACGAACATCAGTTATGTGAAGCATACGTCGGAAGGCCTCGGTCTGATTTCTGCGGGTTATCCGTTTTCTCCGGGCGATGAAATCATCAGTTATGTCCATGAGTATCCCTCGAATCATTATCCCTGGAGACTGGCAGAGAAAAGAGGGGCGAAGCTGGTGATTGTTCCGAATCAGACATTCGGTCAATTGACGGGTCAGTCTGATTTCCCGGAGACGCCTTGCGGGTTTTCGCTCGAAGACCTTGAAAAGCGAATCACGAACCGCACGCGAATCATCGCCGTCAGTCACGTACAATTCCCGAGCGGCTTTGCCTGCAATCTTGATAAGCTCGCGCGCATCGCATCTTCGCGCGGAATTGATCTCGTAGTGGATGCCGCGCAGAGCCTGGGTGCAATGCCGATCTTTCCGGATTCAGCGGGGATTGCAGCGATCGCATCTTCCGGATGGAAATGGCTGCGCGGTCCCGTGGGCACTGGATTTCTTTACACATCGCCCGCGTTTCGCGAGAAGATTGACGTTACGATGGCAGGCGCGGATTTGATGCGCCAGGGATTCGACTATCTGAATCACTCATGGGACCCGTTTACAGATTCGCGGAAGTTTGAGTACTCCACGCATGATTTCGCGGGACCGGCAGCGCTTTCAAAGTCGCTCGAAGCAGCTGCGGCCGCAGGACCGGAGAACATATTTGCGAAGATCCAGGCCCTGCACGCGGCCTTTCTTTCGGACCTCGATCAACGGAAGATGCGCCCGCTGGTTTACGCGCCAGAAAACCGATCAGGGATTTTGTCTTTGATTCCGAATAACGGTAAAACTGCAGACGAGAACGCAGCCATCCTGACCGACCAGGGGATCGTCGTATCTCCGCGAAGCGGGTTTATCAGAATTGCGCCGCATCACGATACGCAGGAATCGGACATCCGCGCGGCGGCGAAGGCTCTGAGCGCGATTTAGCCCAGCCAGTCCGCTTCCCCGACGATCACGTAGCTCTCGTCGACGACGAGGCACACCATGATACGCGGGAATTCTGTGTGCATGGTATAATGCGGCTCTGTTACATGCCAGTCCTGGCTCTGGTAGCGGCTGAGAGCGATTGCCTGCAGAAAGTAGGGGCGCCAGCTGATATTGTGGGCTACGGCCGAGTCGTCCTGAATCCACCCGCCCTGTTCAATTCTGAATTCGCTCGTCAGCTGATTGCCATCGAGATCATACACCGCAACCCGGCTCATTTGATGAGGCAGCTCTGACAACAGCCCGCGAAGGCTCTCGTTCAGGCTGGCCCGATTGAGCCGCGATGCCATCTGCCGCAGTGTGCCAAGCAGATCGTCGCGGATCTGAAAGCCCTGGATCAATTCAGCTACCGCAAACGTGCTGTGTTCGCGAATGACCCGCTCGAGGAGCTCCGCGAACTGGGCCGGATTCTGGAAGCCTGGCTGCGCTTCGCTGAAAAGAAATCCCTGCAGGTAGCGCGAGCCCATGCGAAGCGCCATAAACAGCTCTTCCTCTCTTTCGATGCCTTCGAACAAAAGGGAGGAGCCGAGGCGGTGCGAAAGCGCGGACACGGTTTGCAGAAGCTGGCGAAAGCCGATGTTTTCAATGCTGGCGCGTAACAGTTGTAAGTCGACCTTGATGATGTCCGGTCGGATGAGCGCGATTCGGTTCAGATCGCTCTGCCCCGCGCCGGCGTCGTCGACTGCAATCTGCAGTCCTTCGCTCTTGAGTTTCTGAACAATGGAGACCATCTGGTCGATGTCTCCCAGGAACTCATCTTCCGTGATCTCGAGAACAATCCTCGCCGGATTCAGCTTCAGCTGGTCGATCTTTTTGAGAATGCGGAAACCCGCACCGCCGGCCGCTTCGCCGAGCGTGTGGGGCATAATGTTCAGGAACAGATTCGCAGACGGTTCTTCCGTCAGGCGCTCAAGCGCGAGATTTTGCAGATGCGAATCCATGCGAAAGAGCACATCGCGGTGCTGCGGATTGTCTGAGTCGAGTCCGTGGAAGATCGGACCGAGGGAGCGCGGTGTCCTCGACTGAGGATCAATCATGCGGCCCAGAGATTCATAGCCGCAGATGCTCCGGTCGTCAAGGCGGAGGATGGGCTGAAAGTGCGGAATCAGCTCAAGAGTGTCGAGATCAGGAAGGTTCATTGAATCGTTCGCCTGGGGCCGTACTTCGATCGGATCATGGCGAAGATTTCATCCTTCGTCTTGAGAGTCTTCAGCTTCTTGAAATCCGCGTCTGTCCAGGCCTTGAGGCCGAGCTTCAATGCGGTTTCGGTAGAACCGCCGATAAACATTTCGGAATGAACCTGGGCTGGCGGATCTTCCAGTCCGTAGTCGGACAGCGCGATGTAGCGAAGCTCGGGATAGTAGGTGCGAGAGATGTCAATGATCTCCGCCACTTGATCCACGGGGAAGTTGATGCCCAGCCAGACCGCCGTACTGGCGTTTGGCGAGTACGGCAGGGGACCCACAGGTTCGCCGATTACGTCGATTCCCAGATCGCGCACCATCACAGCCGCCCGATTCGCCTTTTCCTGCCAGGTAAAAACGACCCGGGGACGCGGTTTTTCGCGGAAGGAACCGAGACAGCCCACGAGCAGGAAAAAGAGGACGAGTGCACGCATCTTCATTATACTTGACGCGTATCCATTCCGGGCCATGTCTAAACGTAAATCCAAAATTTCCGGCCCAAAATGGGAGGGACTATGATCGCAGAAAAGCAAATCACTCAGGAAATGCAGATGCAGGACATCATGAGCATTTACCCGAGCGCCAAGAGAGCACTCTTTCAAAAATACCACATTGGCGGCTGTTCAAGCTGTGGATTTGCGCCGACCGATACGCTCCAGGAAGTGTTCATCAAGCACAACCGCCCCGCAGAAGTAAGCAATGCAATCGAGTGGATCTATGAAAGCGCCCGCGTGGACGAAGCCATGCAGATCGAACCCCAGCAGCTGAAAGCGGAGCTCGACCAGGGCGTTCCGTGGAAGGTCATCGACGTACGGGACGAGATGGAAGCGGAAATCGTCGCTCTTCCCGGATCCGAGATCATTACGCGCGAAATGGCGTACGAGATCCTCGAAAAATGGCCCAAAGACACAAAAATCGCCTTCTATTGCCATACGGGCGTTCGCTCGCTCGAAGCGGCTTCGTATTTCAAAGGTCACGGTCTGCCGAACGTAAAAAGCCTGAAGGGCGGCATTGATCGCTGGGCTGTTGAGATCGATCCTTCTCTTCCGCGTTATTGATCGGAGGTTCGGAATCGACCGGTTCCACCTTTGAGCATTCTTCGCATTACCGGGATGCCCATCGGGCATCCCGATGACATCACGCTCCGGGCCCTTGCGTCCTTCCGCGAAGCGAACCTGGTGTTTGTAGAAGACCCCGGTGTTGTTTCGCGGCTGTTCAAGCGCTGGGGAATTCCCTTCGACCGGGAACGGGTGCGGCTTGTAAACGAACACACGCGGCCCGACGAAATCCCGGATCTGGTCCGCGAAGCGCAGAGAGCGGCCACCTCCGTTCTTGTGTCCGACGCGGGTATGCCTGTGTTCTGCGATCCCGGGGCCGAGTTTATGCGGCAGTGCGAAGATGCGGGCGTTCAGATCGAGATGGTGCCCGGGCCGACCGCGCTGACGACGGCTCTGGCGCGCGCAGGAATTGGAGGCGCTTTCTATTTTGCCGGATTTCCACCCAGGAAAACAGAAGAGCGTCCGGCGTTTTTCCGCCGATTGAATGATATGAAGTGGCCGGTGGTCCTCTATGAAACCCCGTACCGTCTCGAAAAGCTGCTCGGAGAGATCGCGAAGCACTTTCGCGCCGACAAAAAAGTGGTTGTCTGCGCGGGATTGACACTGCCAGATGAAAGCATCATCGTCTCACAAGCAGGACATGCCGGGCAAATTCGCATTCCCTCCGCGCCGCCCGTAATCATCATCCATGGCTGAATCGAACCAGGCATTGCTGCAGAAGCAGTCGAAGAAGAAGTTCCGGGTTTTCGCGGCTGCGTTCCCGGATTCTTACGATCTGCCCGCTTTTCTGGAAGGCCTGTATGCAACGCGGCTGATGCGGATGCGTCATCCGGAAATTCGCACCATTGCGCTGGCGGCGGAAGGCAATTCAGGTCTTGCGGAAGAATCCGGGTTGTTTGATGAAGTGCGCCGCGCATCGGAAGATCTTTCCAGATCATTCCGGGAGGCACAGGCCGACGTGATCTACGTTCCTGCGCTCGATCTTCGCCTGAGCATGAAACTCCTGTTCTCCGGAAGCATTCGCATCGCCGGCGCGGGAAAACTCGGGCGCTTCCTTCGGTTCTATGATCTCCATTCAGACGCCGCGCGCCTGAAGAAGGCAGGAATCGATCTTCTTCCCGAGGCGGTCGGCATCTCATTTGCGCAGAGCGCTCCCGCGGCCGAGCCGCTGGTTTACCTGAGCCTCTTTGATGCGCATAACGTTTCCGGATCCTGGCCGATTGGTCATGCGGCGCGTTTGTCGCGTCTGCTTTCGCCTTTGAACGCGAAGGTGATTGTTTCTCTTCCGGAAAAGAAGTTCAATCGGACCTTTATGCCTCTGGCTGCCGAAGATACTCGTGAGTTCGCAAAAGAAGTCCAGTATCTCAAGAAATACGCTCCGGAAATTCAGTTTGTAAACGCTCCCACCATCGACGAAAAAGCGAAGTGGATGAGGGCTTCCTCTGCGGTGATCGCCGCGGCTGGAGCAGAAACGGTTCTTGCCAGCTTGCTCCACAGATCCGTCATCACTCTGCACGATATGCAGTCCCACCGGCTCATGGGAAAACCCGATGCGAAAGCTCTCGGACCGCGCACTGCGGACCCCGGCGTGCTCGGCTTATTTCAAAAGATTGCGGACTCGCTGGACCGGCACCTGATGCCGCAGGTTGAGGAATGCATCGAGGATTGCCCGGCATGTTCCCATCTTTCCTGCATCGATACAATTTCCCCGGAGCGTGTTTTTGAAAATGTAAAGCGCGCTCTCATGCCGTACTGATCGGAAATCCCCGGAACACCGCGGATCATGCTTGACCGGCTGCGGTTGCGGCTTCAAATTCAGGTGTACGCTTATGGCTGAAAGACCCGTTATTCTGATCGTCGACGACGATCCGGAGATGCGCAGCCTTCTCCAGTTCATATTGAACGACAAGCACGAGTTGATGCATGCCGGGGACGGAACGACCGGCCTTGCCCTGGCCAGGCAGAACCTTCCGGATCTGATCATATCCGACGTGATGATGCCCGGCATTGACGGCTTTGAATTCTGCGCCATGGTTCGATCGGATTCGCATCTGGAACGGGTCCCCTTCCTGCTGGTGACCAGTATGAATGACCTTTCCCATAAAATCAGAGGTCTCAAACACCGCGCGGATGACTACGTTACGAAACCCTTTCATGTAGAAGAAATCGTTGCGCGCGTTCACAACCTTCTCGAAAAACACCGGCTTGAGCGCGAGCTCGCAAAGCGCGTCCGGGAAATGGAAGAGGATCTGTCTCTTGCCCGGTCTGTGGCACACAATCTCATGCCTGTACGGATTCCTCCTCTGCCGAACGCGCGTTTCGAAACATTGTTCCGGCCAATCGCTGACATGGGCGGAGATTTTTTCGAGTTTGTTGTTCTACCGGACAGACTGGGTCTTTTCATATGTGATGTTGCCGGTCATGGAATTCCTGCCACTCTCGTTGCCACCATAGTAAAAATCGTGCTGGGCAATGCAGCCATGGACGCTACCAGTCCCGGAGATCTCCTGTGCAGGCTCAACGATCAGTTGCTGCAGACGGTCCGCGACCGATTTGTGACCGCAGTCTACGCAACCATTGATTTGCGCACACTTCAGATGCGCTTCAGCTCTGCGGGTCATATTCCTCCGTTGCTCGTGCGTCAGGGAATGATTGTGCCGCTGGAAGCGTCGGGGCCGCTCCTCGGGGCCTTTCACAAAGAACACTGGGAAGAAGCGGTCATAGATTTGAAAGAAGGAGATCGGCTGTTTTTCTACTCTGATGGAATCACGGACTGCTGGAATCCATCGGGAGATCATTTTGGTGAGGATCGCCTTTTGAAGCGGCTCATTGCAGATCAAGCTGCTCCTTCGCGTCTGATGCTCGATCGGCTGTATCAGGAAATTTGTGAGTTCACGCAGGGGCGGCCGTTCACCGATGACATTACGGCATTTGCGATCGATGTCACAGGTAAACAGCTCAATTAGGCGAAACGCGCGGCGCTTCGCGCTAATTCAGAATTCCGCCCGTCTGCGCGCTGTGAAAGTAACCCGGCATTTCTGTTGCGCGAGGCAGGGGCCTGTGCCACGGCTTGAGCGCGCTGTCGCGCGGGAAGTTCTGGTTGTCCTCTGATCCCGGGCCGAAGCTTGTCTGGAAGCCCAGGTAAACCTGGAACTCTCCCTCTTTCCCGAAACCATGCGCGAGCGTGAGCTGGAAAGGAGCGAATGGCAGATACAGCGCGGAAATACCAAACTGGAAATTCAGACCGGCGCTGCTCTTGTAGTCTCTGCGATACGGCAGCTTATCAAACGACGCGCCGGTTTCCGCAAATACGCTCATCCCCACGTTTCGCAGCATGAGTTCAGGCATGGACGACGGGGAAACCGACCACCAGTGAATGGGCAGCCGATATTCGTAGGTATATACGACGGAGGTCGGACCCGTGGGCGACCGGTCATACGCAATCCCGCGCTCGATATGACTGAGTCTGGACTGTTCGAGCATACGATCCGGACCGTACGTCGTGCTTGCATAGGCGCTGAAATAATTCACATGATGATCAAAGAAAGACGGCAGATAAAGCGCGAGCCCGCCTTCTGCTGCGCCAAAGTCCACGGGCCGAGAATATCGCGGATCGAGTTCGTCGCGGGAAACAGATTTCAGATAGTAGTCCGTCATTGCGAAGAGCATGAAACCCCTCTCGGGGCTTACGGATTCAGGGAAATATTCAGTGCGTCCGAGCGCAAAGGCGAATGACGGACCCGTGAGATTCAAGTCGCGCGCGTCAAACACCTCCGTGCGAATGGCGCGCGCATTTCGTATCTTCTGCGAAATATATCCAGGCATGACCTGCAGCGAAAGATAGCGGCCCTCGTTAATGTAGCGAAGATAGGCGCCCATGCTCTCCGTAAAAGCGTAGCCGTCTTCGCAGATAAAACGAAGAGGATCATCGGGGATCAAGCAGCCCGGCGCCCGGTCGCGCTTCCAGTAGTTGGTCTGATAAAACAGCGAGAGATTCACAACAAAGCGTGAGTAATCATACATCGCGAATCCATACGGATCCGGGACACCCGTGCTTACGCCCGCGGCGATCGTATGCCATTCCATAGGATCAAATGCCATGAATCCCAGGCTGAAGGCATTCGAACTGCCCAGAAGACCGGAGAAGAACGGTCGAATGCCGAGGACTCCGGCATACGACGGATCTTCCGGCCAGTTACGCGCCGCCGGATCTGCGGGCGTTTCTGTTTCCGCTTCGAAGAGCGATTCGCCGCCCGTGTGTCCGGCGAACAAATCCGATTTCTCTGAGATCAAATCATCATATCGAATCCGCGCGAGATCGTAACCGCGGCCGCTGTACGAAAATGCATAAAGAGCATCCGCTGCCGGAACAGGATCAAAGAGCCCGGTCAGGGTTCGCGTGCGCTTTGTGATCTCGCCGGTCGCCAGATCCGCGCTGTAGATGTTGTAGATGCCGTCCGCGTCCGATGCGAAATAAACCAGACGTCCGTCTTTTGAAAATCGCGGGTGCGCTTTTACGGACGGCCCGGCTGCAAGCGTCTTGCAGTCGGCGGCCTGATCCGAGCAGAGCAGAAGGACGCCCATGCCCGTTTCCTCTTTCCGCGCCACAACCGCCAGCTTCTTGCCGTCCGGAGACAATGCCGGATAGCGCAGGATTCCCGTAACCGGAACGCGGTACAGGATCGATTCGTTTTCGACCGAGTCTGCGGAGAGTGACGCGCGCACGAGTCTGCGCTCTTTTTCGAATTTTTCTATGTAGTAGAGAGTCTTTCCGTCCGGGGCA
This sequence comes from uncultured Leptospiraceae bacterium, assembly GCA_964619995.1. GTDB lineage: Bacteria > Spirochaetota > Leptospiria > Leptospirales > Leptonemataceae > JAEUSB01. The sequence goes on along the minus strand of CAZUJO010000053.1, from coordinate 3,625 downwards.
ATCAGCGGATCGACAATGCTCCTGTCCGGGAGCATCCTGGAGAAGAAAACGCGGTCCGCATCCTGCAGTTCCTGGCGGATTCCAAGACCGGGATAAAAGAAATAGTCTTCGCTCGCAAGGATTCGTCCGTTCCTTTCGGTAACACCTTCGAGGGAGTAGGCGAGACGAACTCGTTCGGGTTCCTGGCCCGGAACCAGGCGGAAGATGCCGGATGCGCGGGTTCCTGATCTTGCAAAATAGAGAAGGCCCGTGTCTCCCTCTGTGAGGTGTTCCTTGTATTCGCCGTCCTGCGTGAGCAGCTCAACCTGCGTGAGCTGCTTCTGTCTGAGCGACTCGATCTCCGCCCGCATCTGCTCCGTTTTTTCGGCCGTCATCTGCCGGTAGAGCCTGTAGTAGTAAGGATACCCGAGACTCAATAGTTTGCTGTCGAGGAAGATCGACGGAGTATCTTCTCTCCAGAATTTCGCCGCCTTATCCGGAGCGATTTTGTGAAGCTGCTCCGCTGTGAGAGCGCCGTAAAGATAAACGATCTGACCGTGCGGCCATCTGTGGGATCCGGCCATTGCCTCGGCTGCGCTGGGAAAGGAATCTTCGAGGACTGCGGTTCGCACAATCATATTGGTCAATGGATCGTGCAGGCGGCCGAGTCCCTTCTGGCTTTCTTCAAAAACCGCGTACCCTTCCTGCAGACCGATGGGTCCGAGCATGTTCGGCGGCACGCCGAAGAGGATGCGAAACGTGTAGAGAAGAGGAGAGTCGTAGTACCGCAGAGTTACGATGTGGGTATACTCATGCGTGATGAGCGTTTCCATCCATAGATCGAACCGCGAGAATTCGCCCGGCCGCGGATGTTCGGTGAAAATGAAAATGCGGTCGAGACCGACGGGCGTCGCAAACGAGTTCACGAGATCCGTTGCCGTCACGAGAACGATGTGCGTCTGCGAAGCGCCGGTTCTGTATTTCGGTTCGAGCCTGGCGTGAACGCGTTCTGCGAGGCCTGCCATGCGGTGCGCAAGTTCCTGGTCTGCAGCCTGGTAATGAATCAAGAAATGCGGCGTGGTGTGTGTGCGCCAGTCGCCCGTGCCCGGGGCGAGCTGCGCGAAAATAGAACTGACGCTCAAAAAGAAAAATGGAAAGGCAAGCCAACGCAGAGAACGCCTGGATTGCACACTCATCATTTCAATCGATCGCCCGGTTTTGCCTTTCTGTGCGGCGTATAGAGCGTGAGGTCGGCTCCTTCTCCCGAAGCCAGCAGCATGGCGCTGGAAATGCCGAACTTCATCTTCCGCGGCTGAAGGTTTGTGACGCACGTAACGACGAGGTCTGTCAGTTCTTCCGGTTTGTACGCTGCGCGAATGCCGGCGAACACCTGGCGCGGTTCGCTTTCGCCGACATCGAGTTCTACGCGGAGAAGCTTGTCTGCGCCTTCCACGAATTCCGCTTTGAGAATACGCCCGGCTCTGAGCTCCACTTTCGCAAGATCGTCGATTGTGATGATGCCGGAGGTCTGTGCGGCGGACGGCGCATTTGCAGGCGGTGATGATTTACCTGCCGCGGTTTTGCCGGTCGCCGCAGGTGCTGGCGCGGCGCCGGCAGCTTCTGCGACTGATTTAGCTTCTTCTTCCATCATGGCGTCGAAAACGGCCGGGTCGATTCTTCCGGCCAGGTTCCGATAGGGATGAACCGCATGGCCCGAAGGCATGGATTCGTCGAGATTCGCAAAAGTGATTTCGGGCACGTTCAGGAGGTTTTCTACGCCCTGAACAAAAGAGGGCAGCACCGGCTTGAGGAGACCGGCGAGCACGCGTCCTGCTTCGAGCGCATCTGTCACGCACTGTCTTGCGGCCTCGGCGTCTGACTTGATCTGCTTCCAGGGTTCTTTTTCCGCGACGAAGCGGTTGATCGAGTCCGCGAAGGCGGAAATCTCTTTCATGGCCTTCGCATATTCGAGCGATTCGTAGAACTTCTGGACCTTCTTTGCCGCATCGAGGCCCTCTTTCTTCAGTTTCTTGCCCTCGGCCGAAACGGAGGCCGAAAGTTTTGAATTGAGTTTTGGCAGGATGCCGCCGCATAACCGTGAGTATATGTTCGTGATGTTTCCGACGACGTCTGCGTTCCAGCGGGAGAGAAAGTCTTCGCGCGAAAGGTCGAGGTCTTCAAGGCCCGGGCCGAGTTTGCAGGCGTAGAAGTACCGGAGCGCCTCCGGTTCCATATGTTTGAGGTAGGTTTCTGCGCGCACCAGGGTGCCGCGGCTCTTTGACATCTTCTCGCCGTTTACCGTAAGAAAGCCGTGCACGTGAACGCGCTTCGGTTTCTGAAACCCGGCGGCTTCGAGAAGAGCAGGCCAGAATAGTGTATGAAAATATACAATGTCTTTGCCGACAAAATGATGGATTTCTCCTTTGCCTGCTTTCCAGAACTCATCCCATTTTTGCGGGTCTTTCTGGTTGAAGAAGTTGCGGGACGAGGCCATGTAGCCGATCGGTGCGTCGAGCCACACATAGAAGAACTTGTCTTTTTCGCCCGGGATCGCAAAGCCAAAATAGGGCGCATCGCGCGAAATGTCCCAGTCGCGGAGCCCGTCTTTCAGCCATTCGTCCAGTTTGCGTTTGATACCGGGCGCAACGCCGCCCGACAGCCATTTCTCAAGAAATTCCTGATAATCGCCCAGTTTGAAAAACAAGTGTTCGCTGTCTTTCAGCACGGGCACAGCGCCGCTCAGCGCGCTGCGCGGCTCGATCAGGTCGGTCGGTGAGTAGGTCGAGCCGCAGACTTCGCAGGAATCGCCGTACTGATCCGGTGATTTGCATTTGGGGCAGGTGCCCTTCACAAATCGGTCCGGGAGAAACATCCCGTCTGCTTCGCTGTAGAGCTGCCGGATGGTTTTGCGGGCGATGTTTCCCTTCTTTTTCGCGGACTCGTAGATGAATTCGGAAAACTCGCGGTTCTCCTCGGAGTTGGTGGTATAATAGTTATCGAAATTTATAAAAAAACCATTAAAATCGCGCTGGTGCTGGCGGCGGATGTCACCCGTAAACTCTTCCGGGGTCTTTCCGGCCTTCTTTGCCGCAATCATCACGGGAGTGCCGTGCGTGTCGTCTGCGCAAAAGTAGTAGGCTTCATTTCCACAGAGCTTCTGGAAGCGTACCCAGATATCTGTTTGCACCGCTTCCACCATGTGTCCGAGGTGGATGGGGCCGTTCGCGTAGGGAAGCGCGGACGTTACGAGGATCTTTTTCACTCAGCACCCCAGACGCGCACATGCTGTTTGGGGAGATCTGTCTTTCGCCATTCCATCCAGGACCCGAGGTAAACGCTGACCTGGCGATAGCCGCAGCGAGTCAGGACAAGGGCGGTGGTGCAGCTGCGTGCGCCATTGTAATCATAGATGACGGTCGGTCGTTCCGGTATCAGGCCGATGTCGCGAATCTGAGCCATGATCTCTTCCCGCGGACGAATCTTGCCCTCGGCGTCGTAAAGAGCAAGCCAGTCCCAGTGAACGCTGCCTGGAATTCGTCCGCAGATTCCGCCGGGATCCGGGTTCGTCATGCGCGGCATCCTGCCTTCGTATTCCTCTGTGGTGCGGCAGTCGATCAGCTGCACTCGGGTGAGATCTTTCTGGAGC